>JBCCHO010000015.1:0-15689 GCA_039028715.1 Chlamydiota bacterium
ATTTAAAGCCTCTAGATCGTATTTTTTCTTCGTCGCCCATATTAAACTTAATATTGGCTAGAATAAAAAATGCAATCTAGAGAACTTTAAATTCAGTTTGCTTTTGGGCGCTTTTGAACCGGAAGCACTATATACCCAAGCCGATTCAAAGTGAAAAAAGGTCGGTGATTTGGCGTAAGCATTTTCGGGCGCTTTGTCCTCGATTACTATCCGCAGGCTGATAGGATCGAGGAAAAAGTGATCCGAAAAGGGTCCGCCAAATGCGCTGAGATTTTTTCATTTTGAGTCGGTTCGGGTATAGGTGCCGAACTTGGGTTAAGAAGGGGAAAAACTGTGCTCCAAAAACCAGCGCTACGTTCAAACCTCAAGCCCGATCAACGACTGGCTATGAGTCATGCCTTGGAGCAGGCTTTATCAGCATTGCAGCTGCCTATTCTTCAACTCGCTAGTTGGGTCGAGCAGGAAGTCGAAAAAAACCCCGTTTTAGACATAGTTTCTTCACCAACGGCGAAAAAAGTTGAAGACTTCCCTATCTCCTCAAAGCCAACGCGCTATGAATACCTACAACGCGAAATTTTTTATTCTTTCAAAACAAAACAAGAGCGCGATATTGCGACCTATATCGCAGGTTGCTTGGATGATAAAGGGTTTTTAACTCTCTCTGATCAAGAAATTTGCCTTGAGAAAAAAATATCTAAGTCATTTTTACATAAAATTTTACAGCAATTCTACCACATTGAACCAATTGGGATGGCAGCGCGTAATGCGCAAGAAGCGCTCCTGGTTCAGTTAAAAATAAAAAATCAGAGGCATTCTCTTATTTATCAAGTCGTGCGCGACTATTTCCCCGATTTACTTCACAACCGGCTTGCACTCATTGCAAAAAAGATGAGCCTTTCAGTCAGCACGCTTAAATCTTTAATTCATGAAAAGTTAAAGCCATTGGATCCCTTCCCAGGGCAACGCTTTTCGACTCCCTATAATCCTTCTGTTACCCCGGACCTTATTCTCAAAAAAGAAGCAGGCATTTGGCAAATTGAGGTCAATCACACCTATCTCCCTCGCTTTTCTATCTCTCCCCAATACGACCTAAAAACTCACCGCTTTTCAAAAGAAGAAAGGCTTTTTTTACGCCGTTATTTCGCTGCAGGAAAGTGGCTAACGCGCATTTTACATCGCCGCCACAACATTCTGTTTGCCCTTGGAACCTATCTTATTAAGCGCCAATACCTCTTTTTGGATGGCAGCTCATGCTCTCCAACACCCATGACAATGCGCCAAGTTGCCCAGGCTCTTGAACTTAATGAGTCAACAATAACCCGCGCCATCGCCAATAAGTATCTATCTTCGCCGGTTGGGATTTTAAAAATACGTGATCTTTTTAGCCAACATCTCCGAACAACCACTGGAAAAACGTCTAATCAACGAGTAAAAAAGTTGCTTTCCCAGCTCATTGACAAGGAAGACAAGCAGTCTCCCCATTCTGACCAAAGTTTATCAAAAAACCTCATCAAACAAGGCATTTTCTGCTCTAGGCGCACAGTAGCCAAATATCGAAAACAGCTCCACATTCCACCCTCGATCAAAAGAAAAGAGTGATCTTGTTGTTCCCCCAATCAGTTTTTGCAAGGGGTCTCTACCTCGGGTTTCTTACAAACCTTTTAGCCCGTATTTCTCACAAGACTCTGGAAAAATTTGGAGCATCTGTTTTCCGAGTATTCCAAGGAGCTCTCTTGGAAATGGTTACAACCATTCCCTGCAAGACCTCAATTAGAAATCTCGAAAAACATCTTGCTTAAGCTTTTTAGCAGAGCTTGTGAGAAATACGGGTTAGTTGGATAGATTCACGGTCTGATGATAAAAATTTTAACCTGATTAAAAGACAGTGCCATGCGTTTTTTTGGCAGCTTTTTCGTCCAAAGCTCAACAAGACTAGCGCAATCTATAAACGGCATCTCTTTAAAGCTATGCTCGAGATCCACCTTTCGATAAAGCCCCATTTCAAGAGGGTGAGGAAGGCTATCCTTATAATCCCCTCCCCCAATCATCCAAGAGTAAACCCCATTGCCAATAGCACTTTTTAGCGGTGGATAGTTGAAGTTGAGATAAAATCCATATGCGCCTGTTTTTTGCATGGCTAAAATACAAGTCTCTAAATTCACAGCCTCTCTTACGATTGCTTGATCTGTTGCAAATAGCACATAAGGCGCTGTGCTGTTTTCCCCTACTAATAAACGCAAAACCAACTGCTTAAAATTCACCACCGGTAGGCAATGAACAGATAGAAAAACAACCGCTGGAAATTCTTGTTGTAATTTGCCATACCGGCCCTCTGTGGCTTCTAAAGAAGTATCGATCACCTGAATTTCATGCACGCCGCTCATATGGCGACAGAGCGCTCTTAAACAGCACTGAAGCTGCTTCAGATTGCCCCTTGAGAAAAGAATGATATCTACCTGCCCCCGACCTATTCCCCCTGTTGTCCCCATCAGTTTCTCTGCTATGCCTATATTATTCTGAGCTTTACTGGGAAAAAGAGAGACTCTCCATTGCTTGTTTTTTTTCTTGATTTCCTCATGGTGAATATACAAAACATCTGGGATAAACTGCACATGAGCTTTGCCCATTTCCACGAGAGGAAACAGCAAATCTCGCTCACTTTTAATCGATAAGAAATAGTTTGAACACTCAACTTTTTTAAATTCAATTTTCTTAAATAGCCCCGCATAAAATGTTTTAAGATAGGCCTTCATCCAAGGTGCACGTTGGACTTTTTTGCGATACACTGTTTTTTGAGGCGTGGGGCGGTAACGCCCCTCCTTATAGTCAGGATAATCGAGGTATTGGCCATAACTAAGCCAAACGCCTGGATTAGAATACGTTTGGTTTAAGCACTGAAGCACTTCATTATGAGCAAGCCAGTCTGTTCCATAAAGATGGATGATCACATCTTCATCTCGACAATCATGAATCAGTTGGTAGTAGGCTTTAAAAAACTGACTTTCTTTTTTCTCAGAAATCATCAAAACCTCTTTTCCACGCTTTTCCTCAGCAACCAATTGCTGTAATTGCTCAACTGTGCCATCTGTTGACCCCCTATCTAGATAAACAACTCGGTAATAAGGGTAGTTTTGGCTTAGGATTGACCTAAAGTTATCCTCAATGCACGCAGACGCATTGTGAGTTAAAACAATGAAAACAAAACTTTTACTCTTATTCGAGGAGATTTCTATTTCCTTGAACTCTCTTGTTGGGAGAATGCGATAATCCTTTTTAGCAAGTATGATCTTATACTCTCGTATTAAAAATGTAGGAAGCAAAAGTATTATAAATAGTATAAATAAACGATGGAAAAAATTTTTCTTTTTTTTTCTATTCTTCATATTTCTTAATTAACAGATAGTGTTCAATCTATTTATTGTAATAAGAAAAATAGCCTGAATAGTCAACTTTTTGAGTTTTTATCCTCGTCTACATTGCTATTGTCTTTGAGCAAAGATCGTCATCAGACGCGGGCTTGGGCTAAAAAAGCTATCGCTCAAAAAAAAGACATCTTTTCAAAAAATTGTTCAGTGGAATAGCCTCATTGGTTGTCAACAACTTATGCTTTTTTAGCATAGGCTCATCGGCGCTAGCTTCAAAGCTTAAGTAATTTAAAATCAATAATATAGAAAAATTTTTCGCAACAAAAGATCAAACTGGGTTACGACCAGTTCTATCGAAAAATTGCTTGCAAGATAAAATCTAAATTTTATTATGTCTTTAAGGTAGCTTTGCTTTTTTTTGACTCTACTTTTAGCAAAGGAAAAAACGCTGCGATTTTTTTTCTCGTTAAAGCAACCCTTGCTCAAGGAAAGGGGCGCTACAGACAAAGCTAAAAGCGAAGTAGCTTTCGCATACTAACAGGGACTTCCAAACGCGATCGGTCTGTTTTTTATGGAAAAATTTCAGCTCGCACCGTTTTCAACCAGCCTATACCCAAGCCGATTCAACATGAAAAAACCCTCTGCTAAACCTAAAAAATCCCATATCATTAATACCCCCTCGAACCTAGAGACTAGTTTTTTTAAACGACCTGCTGAACTAAGCCGCTTTGTTCAATCTATTCGCTTTAATAAATCAGAAATTCTTCCACCTATTACCGGCCCTGTAGGTAGCGGAAAGCGCACCCTAGCTTTACAGTTCATTCAAGAATATCAACACTATTATGATTTTATCTTTTGGATTCCCGCAGCAGCACAGCGAGAACTTAGCCTTGCTTATCAAAAAATTGCGAAAACACTCAACATCGACACCCCAAGCCACTCTCTCAGCGCACTGACCGCTTCTATTCAAACTCAGCTATCTCACTGCCAATCTCTTTATATTTTTAACGAAGCGACTAGTTTTACAGTGATACAGCCCTACTTACCTGGGCATGGCCACACCATTGTGATTTCCCCTAACAGCTCACCAACAGCTTGGCCTCGTCATCCTTTTCATATTGCTTCGCTATCGCAAGAGGAGATCTCTCAGCTTTTCGCCTATTATGGAAAAGATAGCCTGATCTCTACTCAAGCTTTTCGCTCCTTTCTACCTCTTATGCCGCCTTATCCTATGGCCGTTGTATACACACTTAAATTGATGAAATGCCACAACTTTACGTTAGAAGGTCTTCTCGCTACAATTAAGGCAAAACCCGAACTCTTTTGGGCTCTTTCTAAAAATGCAGAAGCTTGCAGTCACTACTATCAATTTATTCGCCACCTTCTCGATTTGTTTTCAGCAAAGAACCGCAGCCCATCCAAATGAGCTTACTGCCCTTTGGAGTCTGAAGCAACGGGAAATTGAAGTAAAATTTGCTGCCAGCGCAACGACGTTTGGCGCCTGATATATAGGTGTAAATCGGGGATATCTTTTTGTGCAAAATACCTAATTTCCCTATCCGTCAAGCGAAAAACAACAGCAAAAGCATCTTCTTTACGAACAAAAAGGGCTTTGACTTTTTCAAGGGCGCATTTAAAAATTCTTTGGTCTCGGAATAACATCCAGAAAAGAAACCCCAGATAACAACTAGGAGCTAATGGCGCTAAACTAGCAATGATCGATTGCTCTATGGCTAAATTCCAGTAACTGAGCAATTGAACTCCTCCAAAAAAAGATAGCAATAACATCAAATAACCCACATGCCGGGGGCGGCGAAACAATGGCCCTAACAAACGCCGCCATCTTTTGCGGAGGATTGAATATGTCAAAATTTCTTCAAAGCAAGACTCTGGGTAAGCAGCACGAAGGGCATGCAACGCTTCGTGAAAAAGCACTTCTTCTCGGCGATAGCCAAAATAATTCCCGCTAGTAAATTTCTTCCGCAATTGGATTAAAGGAAATCGAATGCCCCTTTCATCTTTATAGATCCAAGAGACCGCCCCATGCCACAGCATTAATTTCCGATTTGAATAAAATGAAACGAGCCACAGTGGCTTACATCCCACCTGTTTTTCAATCTTCTCGATGACTGGCTTCCATTCATCTACCGAAACTAGCTTACCGCTTGTTTGATCTATCACCTCATACGGATCTCGCTTTAACCTTTGCAAAAAGTCTACCCGCTTGACAAGCTCAACGCTTTTTTCCCCTGGAGCGGGAATCCACCCAGATTGCCCCCATTCTTGGAGTAATTGTGGCGATAGTTTATCTTTTTCCTTTATCTCTAGCCCTGATGTCTCACAAGGCTCTGGAAAAGTTTGGACCATCTGTTTCCCCCGAATATTCCAACCCAAGTTGTGTGATAAACTGTGACAGGAGTTTTTCGCACAACTTGGGTTGGAATTTTCACCTACTTTATTCAAGTATGCTGAAAATTCAACTGTTGGGCAGGTGGAAAAAGAGAATTTTAGATGAGCTGGCAAGCTCTGCCGGCTAACCGCTTGTTGGAATTTTAACAAGGTCCACTGCTGCTCATTAGTACCCTTTATCCCTTAAAATACTCCGCAAAAAACGATAACACATGATTAAGGCTCCAATAAGCAACACATTTGCTGCTAAAATAATAGCGCTAAAAACCAAGATCTTATTATTTTTATCTGCGATGGCATATAGCTCTCGGCGAGCACACTGTTCAAATCTAGTTTCATAGTTAAGCCAGGCAACAGCGTGTTTGTGATGAGCATAAATGCCAAGGTCTCCATCTATTTTATTAAAATACCCAACGGGGAAAGTGATATTTCGATAGCCATCCTGATTCCCAGCTAATTGAACTGCCTCTTCGAAGCGAAGCGTTGTTCTATACATGACACGGTGAACAACTGATTTCCAGTTGTTTCCAGAGTATCTAGGTGCAATATCATTCCAATAACGGCGCACAAGCTCGATACTTTTCTTTATAATAGGGTGACCCGGCTTTGCACCTACAACAGCTTGACAAATAGAAATCGAATTCCCCAATAAAATTGAATCAGGCGGAGCAACTCCGCAGTAAAAATCTAGTCGATGAAATGGAGCAAAAGATTGGAAACACTCAACATCGTGATCGACATAAAGCCCTCCCTCTTGATAAAGAATCTCATAGAGCAAAAGCGCTGCTTGTTCTCCATAATTGTCAGAGTCGTCAAAACAGGGTCTTAACTTTAAAAACTCAAATTCCGATACAAGCCTAACTTCCATTTTTGGATGAGGTAGTGGCCTTCTACGATCTGTCCAATAAACAACTTTCCAATCGGGATGATGGTCAACCCAGGATTTGACATTTTCGATAGAACTTTCTGGAAAGGGCTGATTCCCTACCCAAATAAAGTGAATGATCTTCGGAATGCGGGCTTTTTCTTGCTCATTAAAAATAAAATCTCTGTTTCTTTCGTACAGCATTTGGAAATATTGCAAGTTATCGTAGTCTGTATCCGTATTCACAAATTTCCAAGCGCTCTTGCCAAACCCCATGAGGTAAGAAAAGTCTTTTCCAACTTCGTGTGTATTTTTCTTTGAGCAAGACCCAAATAAGGCTATAAAACAGACACTCAAATAAAAAACTCTCAATTTAACTATCCTATGAGTTTTTCTATCTTTGAACTGAAAGCCCAAGTTGTGCTTTATGATGATTCATCTAACATTTTCTTTCCTCAACTAGCCTGGATTTCTTATAGGGCTCTGGAAAAGTTTGGAGGATCTGCTTCCCCCGAACATTCCAATCTATTCCCTTGGAACGGTTTAAGAACTTTCCCTGCGGAAATAGATTGAAATCTCGAAAAAACCAGTCTGTCCAGCCTTTTTGCAGAACTCAGGTTTGTAAGACATCCGGACTAGCTAAAAAACAGAAAATTGATCTGAACCATCATAATATCCACAACTTGGGTTGGAAGCATTATTGCTCCAAGTAAGGTTAACAATCAAAAGCGAGTAAATCAAGAAGATCCACACAAATGCCAGGGCACAGGACATTATAACCTGTGAGTGCGACCTATGGATATTGATTTGAATTTTTCTTTTTCAAGCATGAAAAAAATTGAAAATCCCTCTAAATACCCATAGGTCGTACTCACAAGTATCTACTCCTTCCGGTTCAAACGCGCCTGGGCTGGGTTTTTATCTGGCAGGTGGATAAAAATCAGGGAAAAGTCGGTCAAAGAATCTATCCCGAAAAATAAAAAATTGATCTGAACCATCATCAGACACAACTTGGGTTAAAAAAAATACTTATTGAGGCTCCTGCACGCAAAATTCCATTTCGAGTGAAATTCGCGCTTTTGTCCTTGAGAGCCTCTTATGAACCTATCCGTAAATGAAAATCTTCTTGCTTTTCACTCTTTCTGCATCTTTCTGGAAGCTGATTTGTTACCCTTGTCTCATGGATAATGTGTACAAATCAGCTTCTAAAAATTTGCTAGAAACCTGGTACAAACCAAAAACATTTTCATTTACGGATAGGTTCATTGAGATACGTTCAAAGAAACTGCCAAATTCGGCGAGATTTTCTCACTCTGAGTCGGCTTGGGCATATCTTTTTCTATTGATAGCGCAATTCTAAATTGCAATAAATTATTCAAAATAAGTAAGGTGGAACCCTATTTATTTCGATCATGCAACACAAATGAGTAAAAGATTAATTATTGTCGAGTCGCCGACCAAAGTCAAAACTCTTAAAAAATTTTTAGGGCCATCTTACAATATCCTCTCCTCAGTAGGTCATATCCGCGATTTACCAAAGCGAGGCTTTGGTATTGATGTCGAGAACCGATTTGAACCTCAGTATGAAAACTTGCCCGATAAAAAAGAGGTCATTGCCAAGCTTAAAAAAGCGGCAAAAGGTTGCGATACCATCTACCTATCCCCCGACCCCGACCGAGAAGGAGAGGCTATCGCCTGGCATATTGCAGAAATTCTCCCCAAGGGAGCTAACGCTAAAAGAGTTTCCTTTAACGCAATCACAAAAACGGCTGTTTTAGAAGCTCTTAAACACCCGCGAAAGCTCAACATGTCGCTCGTGAATGCCCAACAAGCGCGCCGCCTCCTTGACCGAATGGTCGGCTACAAAATTTCACCTCTGCTGCAGCGCCGTATTAAACGGCGCAATACAACTACCCTCTCAGCAGGACGCGTCCAATCAGTTGCGCTTAAACTTGTTGTCGACCGGGAAAAAGAGATTGAAGCTTTTATCTCTGTTGAGTACTGGAACCTCTACGCCAAGCTGCAAAACGACCCTAACCAACGCTTTTTCACCGCAACTTTATTTGCCGTCGATGGGAAAAAGATTGAAAAAACGCCTATTGAAGGGAAAGAGGTCTATACCATTCCCAATGAAGCCGAAGCAAATCGATTGGTTGCTATTCTAAATGAGTCTCAGTTCACCATTGCTAAGGTCGATAAGAAGGAAAAAAAACGGTGGCCCGTCCCGCCTTTCATCACTTCAACACTACAGCAAGAAGCCAGCCGCCATTATGGATTTTCCGCGGCGCGAACAATGGGCATTGCACAAAGTTTGTATGAAGGAGTCGATTTAGGCAAAGAAGGCGCAGAAGGTCTAATCACTTACATGAGAACTGACTCTGTAAGGGTAGAAAAAGAAGCGATTACCGCTGCTCGCTCATTTATTCAAAGCGCCTATGGCAAAGATTTTCTTCCGCCAAAACCGCGCTTCTACTCGACGAAAAAAAACGCCCAAGATGCGCATGAAGCTATTAGACCGACTAATCTCGCTCACCCCCCCGATCTAATTAAAAAATTTTTGACGCCAGATCAGTATAAACTCTACGTGCTCATTTGGCGCCGCTTTATCGCCTCCCAAATGAATCCAGCCATTTACGATACTGTAAGTTGCACCATTGAGACCAATAACAAGATGACTCTACGCGCAACAGGATCGATCATTAAGTTTAAGGGATTTCTAGCTGTTTATGAGGAGAAAGAAGACCAACCAGACGAAGAGTCGAAGCAAAAGACTGGCAACAGTGAAACTTACCTTCCCCACTTAGAAGAGGGTCAAAATCTCGCTCTCCTCGATGTTTCAGCGCAGCAATCGTTTACCAAGCCTCCACCGCGCTACACCGAAGCATCGCTTGTTAAAGAGCTAGAAAAATCGGGAATCGGCCGCCCTTCCACTTACGCTACCATCATGAATAAAATACAAAGCCGCGCCTATACCGTCAAAGAGCGGCTGGCTTTGAAACCCACTGAACTCGGGAAAGTCATCGCCCAAATGTTAGAAAATCACTTCACGATAATCATGGATATCCATTTCACCGCGCGAATGGAAGACGATTTAGACAAAATTGCCGATGATAAAAAAGATTGGCGCGCATTTCTAGAGACATTTTGGCAACAGTTCATTCCCATTTTAGAAAAAGCAGAAAAAGAAGCGTTTGTTCCTAAAATCTTAACCGACATTAACTGCCCCCAGTGTGGCCATAAGCTCCAAAAAATTTGGTCGCGTGACAAGTATTTTTACGGCTGCTCCCACTACCCAGAGTGCAAGTTTACTGTTCCTATCGAGGCGCTCGAATTCAATAAGGATGATTACGCGGAAAATTTTGATTGGGACCAACCCTGTCCCAAATGTTCCTCGCCAATGAAAATCCGTTTTGGCCGATTTGGAGCTTTTTTAGGCTGCAATAGATATCCCGACTGCAAGGGCATTGTCAACATTCCTGCAAAAGGGGAAGCTCTTCCCGAAGACATGCCCTCATGCCCAGCTATCGGCTGTGATGGCCAGCTCAAACAGCGAAAAAGCCGCTGGGGCAAGACATTTTTTAGCTGCTCTAACTATCCCGACTGTGATGTGATTGTCAATCATCTAGACGATTTGCAAAGCAAATACCCTCACCACCCCAAAACTCCCTATAAGAAAAAAGAACGGAAGAAGGCAGTGAAGGGAGCAAAAAAAAGCGCAAAAAAATCAACTCAGCGAAAAACTGCAACCCGCCGCCAGTTGCCCCGTTTTCAGCTGTCCAAAGAGCTTGCAGCTATTGTTGGCGACAAAGCGCTTACTCGCGGCGAAGTGACCAAAGAAGTTTGGCGCTACATCAAAGAACATAATCTTCAAGACGCTACTAATAAGCGCCTCATCGTTCCCGATCAAAAGCTCGCAGCCGTTTTTGGCCACAACGAAACGATCGATATGTTTAAACTCGCGGGACTATTAAGCCCTCATCTCACAAAAGAATGATCCGCTTCGCTCCAATACGCCTGTCTTCTGCCCGCTTGGAATGCCACTTGATCGAGGCATTTGTTTTCCTTGGCCCTTTCGGGAACCTTTTGATTTCACACCTTTTACCAACTCCCTTTCGACTTTTTTATCTCGTTTTACTCTTTTCTCCTCTATTTTACCGCTGCATTTTCGTCAAAGAACTTCAGCTGGTTGCCCTTTTTATCCCTTTCTTTGCTTATTGCTTGCTTTCTTCGTGTCTGCATCACTACCAATCAGTTTCAGTAGACGCTTACCCTTTTTGGCGCTGCTGGCTTCTTGTGTGTGAAGCTCTATTCACCTTTGGTGCTGCTTTTACTTTAAGAAACCAAAAACACTCGGCTATTAATGGTCACATTATCCGGCTTTACTTGATCGGCTTTTCTTTCTCGCTGCTACTTTGCTTGATCGGCTACTGCGGTTTTTATTTAGGTAAAGTTTCTCTAGCAACCCTTCACAACTACTCGATTGAAGCGCAAGATGCCTATTTTCTCCTCCGGTTTTCTCCGGGAACCTATCCCAATGAGTACGGCATCATGACTAGCTTTGCTCTATCTATTCTAACGCTGCTTTGTCTTGCAAAAAAGCAATCCGCCCCATTTGCGCTTTCACCCTTTCTTCTCTGCGTTTTGTATGGCCTTGCTTTTATCGTTTTAGGCCTGATGACGACACGAGCTGCTTATCTCTCTTTTGTGCTCGCTATGATTTATCTCGTCTTTTCCTACTCGTCTTTTCGGTTACTTGCTTTTCTAACGCTGGTTATTTTTTTCGCGACCAAGTTGTTTTCGCCGCTTTTCAACGCAGTTCGCTCAATATCTCTTACCACTGGATCATCGGGAGCAAGAATAGCTGCCTGGCTTCAAGCGCTTACTGACTTTAAGCGCTCTCCCCTGTTTGGCTCTGGGTGGGCAACACAGATTCATGTGCACAACGCTTACTTCCAGCTTGTAGTCGAGCTTGGGCTTATCGGAACGCTCCTGATGGTTATTGCTCTAAGTCTACAGTGGGCAAAGACGCGCAGCTATCCAAAAAAGCACTTTTTTTTGGCAAAAAAAGAGCTAAAACCATTCGCTGACCATGTCATAGCGATTGGCTTGATTCACGTCTTGTCTTTTGCTTTAACAAACCACAATATCAATCATCACCTCACCTGGTTGATTTTACTTCTTCTCATTCACAGATATCTAACCGCAAGCGCCTCAAAGCGAGAAAATAAGTTGGGGGAAAAGCTCAAGGCATGCGCTTTGAGCTCAAACTAGATCAAAATGCAGACATGACGCTCACTCAGGCTGAAACAAGTTTTTTGGATCAAAGCTCGAACAGCTCTATGGAGCTGCTCTTCACTTTGATTCAAAAAATCTTGAACATTTATGCAGCGCTAAAGGAAAAAATAGGTCGCCCCCAGAGGTACAACTTGGGTTTAAACCGGACGGTCTTCGAGAAGCTGCAAGTCCTGATAGTATTTCATCAAATCGCGGTACCGCGCTGCCTCTTCAAAGTTGAGCTCTTTTGCCGCCCGCTTCATTTCGCGCGCGCATTCTTTGATCTTATTGGCAAGTTCACGTGCATCGAGAGGCGGCTCGCTTTCACGTTCCTTTTTCTTTTCGGTCACCATATAGTCAGGAAAGACATGGGTCAAGTCATCGCTGAGTTCTTTTTGAATTGTTTTGGGAACAATGCCATGGGTTCTATTGAACTCTTCTTGACGCTTGCGCCGCTGGCTCGTGACGGCAATTGTTTTTTCAATCGACTTTGTCCGTTTATCGGCATACATAATCACCCGTCCACTGACATTGCGCGCTGCGCGACCACAGGTTTGAATCAACGCTGTTTGGCTGCGCAAAAACCCCTCTTTATCGGCATCTAAAATAGCGACTAGAGACACCTCTGGAATATCGAGCCCCTCGCGGAGCAAATTAATCCCAACAAGCACATCAAAAGTGCCGCGACGCAACTCTTGAATGATCGCTACTCGCTCTAGCGTATCGATATCAGAGTGGAGATATTTCGCCTGCACCCCAATATCGAGTAGGTACTTGGTCAAATCTTCAGCGAGCTTCTTGGTGAGCGTTGTCACTAAGATACGCCCCCCTTTTTCGGTCTCGATCCGAATTTCATCGAGACAATCATCAACTTGGCTCCCGGCGGGTCGCACTTCAATCACGGGGTCTAAGAGCCCTGTTGGGCGAATGATCTGCTCTATCACATCACCGCCTGCTTCGGCAATTTCCCACTCTCCCGGGGTGGCCGATACAAAAATGGCTTGTGGCATCCGCTGGTAAAACTCTTCAAACTTAAGCGGCCGGTTATCGTAAGCAGATGGCAACCGAAAGCCAAATTCAACAAGCGCCTTTTTGCGTGCGCGGTCTCCATTGTACATCGCGTGAATTTGAGGCAATGTCTGATGCGACTCATCGATAAAAAGGAGGTAGTCCGAAGGAAAGTAGTCGAGCAAGCAAGCCGGCGGGTCTCCCTCATTGCGCCGCCCAAAATGACGCGAATAATTTTCGACTCCTTTGCAATAACCAATCTCGCGAATCATTTCGAGGTCATACTTTGTTCGCTGCTCAATCCGCTGCTTTTCAATGAGCTGTTGCTGCTGATCAAAAAAGTCAATCCGAAGGGCGAGTTCTTCTTGGATCGTCTCTAGCGCTTCTAGCCGTATCTCTTCAGGAGTGACGTGATGCGATCCGGGATAAATAGAAATTTCCTTAAGCATCCGCTTCACTTTTCCGGTCAAGGGGTCAATTTCAGAAATCTGCTCGACCTCATCGCCAAAAAAAGCAATCCGAAACGCGATATCTTCTTCATAAGCTGGGACAATCTCAAGGAGATCGCCTCGGACGCGAAAATGAGACCGCGATAGTTCGTAGTCATTACGGCTATATTGGAGCTCAACAAGGTGGAGCAGAACAGCGTCGCGCTCCAGCTCCTCGCCGACTTTTAAGGTGAGCTTCAACCGATGAAAATACTCGGGGAGTCCCAACCCATAAATACAAGAAACAGAGGCAACAATGATCACATCAGAGCGTTCGAGCAACGAGCAGGTTGCGCGCAAGCGCAAACGGTCGATCCGGTCATTGATCGACAAATCTTTCTCGATATAGGTATCTGTTCGCGGAATATACGCCTCTGGTTGGTAGTAATCATAATAAGAAACAAAGTATTCGACGGCATTGCGCGGAAAAAATGCCTTAAATTCTTGGTAAAGTTGCGCAGCAAGTGTCTTGTTGTGCGCGAGAATTAGTGCCGGCTTTTGTGCACGCGCAATCAAATGGGCCATTGTAAACGTTTTTCCCGATCCCGTCACTCCGAGAAGCACCTGGCGCTGTTTTTCAACCTTGATCCCCGCGGCTAGCTGGTCAATGGCCTTTTGCTGATCGCCTCGCGGGTCGAAAGGAGCAACTAGCTCAAACATCATGTCTCAAGCCCGCGTTGCACAGTTAAGACAACAACAGCTACCGCAGCTAGCATGACGCTAATGAGCAATAATCTTCCCCAAATTGTGCGGTAAAAGCGCGGCCTTCTGAGTTGCCAAGCCATCATAGCGGGCAAAAAAATGAGCAGAATAGCGACAAATACACCCGCATATTTAAGCGCCAATAAAAATCCATGCCGATAGGTAAAAACAAAAACAAGTGGTGGCACGAAAGTAAGCGCTAAAGCCCCTAACTTCCCTTCCCAACTTTTCTTGATTTTGAGCCCATCGATCAAGAAATCAGACAAACTCAGCGTCACTCCCAAAAATGAAGTGACAATCACAAAAAATGAAAAAAAGTTAGCCGCAACGCCAATCCACTTACTTTGCAAAATCAACGGCAAAGCTGCTGTGACTGGCGCATCTCGCTTAAGCAAGGCGACAAGGCCGTTTTTCCCTTCAAAGGGGACCACTCCCATTGTCAGCAGTTGCCAAATGATATAAAGAATTAACGGAATGACACTTCCAATAAACAGCACCCAACGCAACTTTTTCTTATCGTGTTGCATATAGGTCGTTAAACTTGGAATAATAATATGGTAGCCAAAAGCAACAATGACAATAGGAAGAACAGATTGAGTCGCGCTAAAATTGGCCCTAAGTAAGAGCGTGCCATCGAGCTTTTCTGGCAAAAAGATAATCAGCAACACGTAGGTTACAGCAAGCCCAATCATCATGATTCGGTTAATCAGATCGACTCCCTCTGTTCCAAAGTAAATAAAAATGCCAAATACAACCGGTAAAATAAAGACAGCGATGGCATTGGGCAGAGGGTGTCCCGTTAAAAACTGAGCTGCATCCGAAAAAAGAGGCGCGCTCACAGAAATATAAGCTGCTGTGAGTGAGTAAAGAAGCAGCAAATAAACTCCCCAACTCACGACTTGCCCCCAACGCCCTAGTGTTTTTTGTGCCATCGAAATAAGATTTGGCTCACCACGCGTCGCGATATTGACGTCTAAAAAAAAGTAGGCCGTTGCCAACATCAGTAGCCAGCACCCAGCCAAAATCAACAGCGAGGGGAAAAACCCGACGATGGAAGTTTCCACAGGAAGGGCAAGAACTCCCGCTCCAATCGTTGTTCCTACAATCAGTAATACGCCACCAATAAAGTGGCTGATTTTTAGCTTTTTCATGATCTTCGCTTTATATCCTTCAATAAGCTTGCTCGCAAAGCTCCATTTAGCGCTAAAATCATCACATTTTCACCACCAAATCGATTTTTGAGAAAGCTTCAAATCATTTATATTTTTCGTGAGAATTGCTCACAAAACTCTGGGGGAAGCTTGGGAGCACCTGTTGCCTGGTTATTCTAAATCACTCTCTTAGAAAGATTTATGAATATTTCCCTGAGAGTTTTTGAAAAACCTGAAAAATCAGGCTGCTGAATCTTCCAGCAAAGCGGGTAAGAAATATGGGCTAAGTGTACACTAAGCCCAAAAAGAACGCTATTTAAGTTTTAATCCATTAATAACAAGCGTATTATAAAATTATTAAGAAAAGCGACTTTTACTTAATAATTTTGATTATTAAGTAAAATATGTTTTAAAAAATTATTAAATA
>JBCCHO010000016.1:0-15637 GCA_039028715.1 Chlamydiota bacterium
CCAGCCTCTGGGAAAGCTTGGAACATCTGTGTTCCCGAATATTCCAAGTGACTCTCTTGGAAATGTTTATGAACATTCCCTGCGAGAGTCACTTGAAATCTCGAAAAAACAGACTGTTTAACCTTCTACGCAGAGTTGGTGAGAAATACGGGTTAAACGGGGTTATTTGTGGTTAGAAGTTCCTTGCAAAAAATAAATAGGGCAAGTTATCATGCCAGCTATTGTTGGGGTGTAGCCAAGCGGTAAGGCAGCGGTTTTTGGTACCGCCATGCGGAGGTTCGAATCCTCCCACCCCAAAATATGAGAGTATTCTCATTAAAAATTCCCTAATGGTGAGATAGACATTCGATTTTAAGAATGTCCGTGGTCGGGGACCGCTCAGAGAGCCCTAGCTTCTATCTCATTAGAGCTTCTGATCGTTATCGATGCTCTAGTTTTGAGGGCTGTTGCCAATGGTAGTCGGCAACTACCCTTAGAGATTGTTGACCACGTCTTCGATTTCTCGTTGCAAAACGAGGATTTTTTAAAAGAAAATCGTTTTTCTTTTCCATTGGGTTTATTTTTGGACATTTAACTCGTAAGAGAGCTAGTTATGAAACTCACTTTGTCTAAGCGAGCAGGTGATAAAAAAAGCGAATTGACTCAAATTCTGCATCGCGGCGATATTCCTGCAATTATCTATGGAGTAAAAGAGCCCGGTAAAAAAGTCTGTGTCAATGGAGTCGATTTTAACACTGCACTGCGTCAACTAAAAAAAGGGTATTTACCGACAACTATTTTTGAGCTCGATTATGAGGGGAAGCCGCGCAAGGCCATTGTTAAGGGTATTCAGTACCATCCGACGACTTATCGCGTGGTTCACTTAGATTTTTATCCATTGGTCGATGATGTTCCAGTTGATGTCAAAGTACCCGTTGCCTGTTTAGGTGAAGCCGACTGTATTGGAATCAAATTGGGCGGATTTTTGCGCTATCTTAAGCGCCATATTAAGGTGCGCTGCTTTCCCAGTGATATCCCTACCGACTTTAAGATCGATATTTGCAATATGGAAATTGGGCACACAAAAAAGATAAGCGATATGCAGCTAGGAGAAGGGGTGCGCCCTTTTTCTAAGCCAAATGAAATTGTGTTAACGATTGCTAAGCGGTAGCGTATGTGGAAAAAACAGTAGCTTTGATCGTTGGTTTAGGAAATCCAGGTGAAGAGTATGACTATACTCGGCACAACGTTGGCTTTAGGGTTGTGCAGGCATTTGCTGCACAGCGCTGCTGGGACTTCCAGAGAAAAAGAGCGTTAAAAGGTAAGCTTGCTTCGGCAAAATGGGGCGAGCAAAAAGTTCTTCTTCTCCTTCCGACGACTTATATGAATTTGTCGGGATATTCAGTGCGCGCCACCTGTCGCTTCTATCAGCTAGAAGCAAAAAGGCTTTTGGTTGTGAGCGATGACGTGACTCTTCCATTTGGAACGCTGCGTTATCGCCCTGGAGGAAGTGCTGGCGGTCATAATGGTTTAAAAGACATTGAAGCCCAGCTAGGGACTCAAGAGTATCCCCGGCTAAGGGTTGGGGTGGATAGTCCAAAAAATAGCGACCTTTCGTCTTATGTTTTGGATCGCTTTAATCGAGAAGAAGAAGCGGCCATTCCCGCTCTTATTGATCGGGCAGATGAGTGGATTGCGCAGTGGTTAGATAGTAGTGAAAGTGAGCGCAATGTGTCTCAAACGATCGCAGTAAATAAGCGATAATCAGGTTGCAAGTAGCAAGGTTGGATTAGGAAAAAGAATTGCGCTGAAAACAGGATTTTGTCCTTATTTGAGCGGGATTAAAAAAATCAGTGTGTGAGGAAGATCATGAAAAAACAACATCCAAGACTTTACGAAGGGATGTTTATCCTCAATGCTTCTTTAAGCGAAGATGCCATGAAGAAAGCATTGGAAAAAATTAGCGGCGCTATCGAAGAGCGCGGTGGTGAAATCCACAAAGTGCACGATTGGGGTCGAAAAAAGCTGGCCTATGAGATCAATAATTACAAGCAGGGCCACTACTTTTTGCTCTACTTTTCAGTTGTCTCTTCTGCTTTAGCTGAAATGAATGCCGAATATTTGCTGAACGAAGATCTTATTCGGTATCAGACGCTAAAGGCCGATGCTGTGATGGAAAAGATCGAGTTTAAACCGTTACCTGAGAGTTAGAAATAATGAAACAGTCTAGATTTAGATCATTTAGGAAGAAAAAGCGCTGCCCATTTACTCAAGGAGGGGTGAGGCATATTGATTATAAAGATGTCGGGACGCTCGCGCGTTTTGTGACTGAAAGGGGAAAAATTTTACCTCGCCGCATCACTGGAGTTTCTCAATATCATCAGAAGCTACTCACGCGAGCCATTAAACGCGCTCGGCAGGTCGCTTTGCTTCCGTTTGTTGCGGAGGATTAATCGATGAAAAAGAAAAGAATGCAAGAGGGACTGTTGCTGCTTGAAGATGTAGTCAATCTCGGTAGGAAAGGCGATATTGTCCGAGCAAAGCCGGGTTTTGCCTGGAATTTTCTATTACCACAAAAAAGAGCAGTGCTTGCCGATAAGAGAACAGTTAGGCTGCAAGAGCAGTTAAAAGCGGAACGAGCAAAACAAGCGGCCGAAGACGAAAAGCAAGCGCGCGCGGTTGCCAGTAGGTTAAAAGGTAAAATGTTTGTTGCGGTTGTGAAAACAGATTCAAGCGGTCATTTGTATGGGTCAGTGACAGCTGTCGATATCGTTAAAGTTCTCGACCAGGAAGCAGACATCGCAATTGATAGACGCTCTGTTTTGTTGCCGAGACCGATCAAGAAAACCGGGGTGCATACGATTCGCTTGTCGCTTAAAGAAGGGGTTCCTGCTGAATTTAAGCTTAAAGTGAAAGGGGAAAGCGAAATAGAAACGCCACCTACTCAAATTGAAGTCGTTGAGGAAGACGCTGCAGCAAAAGGAGCTGCAGAGCTCACTCCCGGAGAAGAAGTGCCGTCCGATACTGATCAAAAAACAGCTGCTAGCGAAGAGCTTAAGACCCGGACAAAAAATGAAGAAACGCCTTAAAGATTCTTTTCAAAATTTCGTCCCAGATGAAATATTGTAAGAGCTTTCTTCGCAATCAAGAGGGCAACCGCCCTCTTTCGATGCTAGAGCTTTTTTCGCCGGCAAAAATCAATTTATTTTTTCGCGTTCTCGGTAAGCGTTCGGATGGTTACCATGAAGTTGCCAGCTTGATGCAGGCGATTTCCCTTGGCGATAAGATTGCCATTCGGCCCAGCTTAGTAGATCAGTTCAGCTGCAGTGATCCGAGTATTCCTTGCAACGCTTCTAATCTCGTTGTTCAAGCCGTTGCGCTGTTTCGCAAAAAAACAGGTGCTCGATTCCCCGTTCAGATTCACATTGAAAAAAAAATTCCAGTTGAAGCGGGGTTGGGCGGGGGAAGCAGCAATGCCGCAACGGTGCTATGGGCGCTCAATGCGTGCGCTGCGCACCCCGCATCAGTAGAGCAGCTTCAGCATTGGGTCAGTGAAATTTCATCGGATGCTCCGTTTTTTTTCTCGCTAGGCACAGCTTATGCGACAGGACGCAATGAGCATATCGCCCCCATTGATCCATTGCCGGCGCAACAATTGGTGATTGCCAAGCCGTCTTGGGGAATGTCAACTCAACAGGTGTATCGCCACTGCTTGTTAACAGCGCGCTCAAAGCGCGCTCCGACTGATTTATTGCGCGCTTTTATTGCTGGAAAATTCGCGGCTGTGAATGATCTGGAGCAGTCGGCTTTTGTGTTGCGACCTGAGTTAAAAAAGCTCAAAGGCCAACTAGTTGATTTGGGTTTTCAATCGGTGTTAATGACGGGGAGCGGGTCGGCTTTTTATTGTTGCGGCGCCGTGAAAAACCCCGATCTACCAGGGGTTTCTTTTTTTCCCGTATCGTTTGTTAGGCGCCACCGAGATCAGTGGTTTTCCAGCGAATCCTAGCCCAAGTTCACCCCTTGTAGTGTCGAACTTTGGGCTAGCCCAAATAAATATCCATAGGTCGCACTCACAGGTAATACAAATTTTTTATACAACTTGGGTTTTTACATTTTCTTTTTCTCTGAGGCTGAATAAACTAAAACCTGACCCAAGGTTGCCACTTGTCGCGCCGAATTTTAATTGATCATCAATGAGGCAATAGAAATTCGGCGCGACAAGTGGCAACCTTGGGGTGAAAGTCTGAATGTGTATTTCTCGTAAGTTGTAAGGTCAAATAAGTTGATATGAAGACAGAGCTTTTTGATGATCAGTTGATTGTGATCACAGGTGCGGCTGGATTTATCGGATCCAATGTCGTACGTTGTCTCAATGATGAAGGGTATGCCAATCTCTTGCTCATCGATGATTTGGATATGACTGAAAAGTGGAAAAATCTATCTGGCAAGCGGTTCATCGATTTGATGTCGCAGCACGATCTTTTTGATTTTTTAGATGGGAAAGAAAAAGAAATTGAAGCTTTCATCCATTTAGGGGCATGCTCTGATACGACAGAGCTAGATGGCGAGTATATGATCGAGAATAACTACCGCTTTTCAGTGCGGCTCGCCGACTATGCGCTCAGTCACGGACACCGCTTTATCTACGCGTCATCTGCAGCGACTTATGGCGATGGCTCGCATGGATTTTCCGATGCTGAAAGCGAGCTCGACCAGCTTGAGCCGATGAATCTGTATGGATTTTCCAAGCACTTATTCGATAAATGGCTAAAAGAACAGGGAGCTTTAGATGCTGTTGTTGGGCTCAAGTACTTCAATATTTTTGGGCCAAACGAATGGCATAAAGAGAGAATGGCATCGATGGTGCTACATATGTTTGAACAAATCGGCAAGACGGGTAAAGTTGAGCTATTTCAGTCATCAGATCCCAAGCGTTTTACCGATGGAAACCAACAGCGCGACTTTTACTATGTTAAAGATGCAGCGCACCTTACCTGTTTTTTTCTCGATCACGACATCAATGGGATTTTCAATGTGGGAAGCGGCGAGGCATTGACTTGGAATAAACTGGCAAACATGGTTTTTTCAGCAATGGGAAAGAAAGAAAAGATCGACTACATCCCAATGCCAGAAGATCTCACAAGCCAATACCAAAATTATAGCTGTGCTGATCAAAGTAAGTTGAAACAAGAGCTCAAAAAATATGGATTGAGCTTTAACAACTGTTTTACAACAGAAACCGCTGTTCAAGATTATGTGAAAAACCACTTGATCTCGCGGAAAAGGTGGTGATGCTGTGATCGGCGCTCTTAGTCGGTTAAAAGCTGCGACAATTCTGGTTGTCGGTGACTTTATGCTCGACGTTTATACGCGGTGTCATGCTTCGCGGCTGTCTCCTGAAGCGCCAGTTCCAGTTCTTCGCATTGATCAAAAAAAGCACTTGCCCGGCGGTGCGGGTAATGTTGCTTTTAACTTGCAAGCTTTAGGGGCCCGTGTCATCCCTGTCGGGCGTATCGGTGCTGATCGCAATGGCGAACTATTAAAAAATCTTTTTCAGCGAGAGCGGATAGAAACTGCTGGTCTTTTTATCGAGCCAAACTGGCCAACACCGGTAAAAAATCGCTTGATCGCCGATGGCCAACAACTCGTTCGGGTCGATGATGAGCGAATCGCTGTACTGTCAGCCGAGCTCGAAAAACGCATAATAGATTTTGTCGCCAAGTCTTGCTTTCAACTAGAAATTATCGCTCTTTCCGACTATGCAAAGGGTTTGCTTTCTCGTTCGCTATTGCGCGCAATCATTGACCTCGGCAGTCGATATAAAATTCCTGTTCTAGTCGATCCAAAGGGAGATGATTTTACAAAATATGCCGGGGCAACACTGATCACGCCTAATTTAGCCGAAGCCTATGCTGCGGCGAAAACGTCTTTTGAGGCTCCTCTTACTGAAGTGGGAAAAAGATTGCTCGACTTGAGTCAGGCTGAACAGATTTTAGTCACGCGGTCGGAAAAGGGAATGACTCTTTTTGACCGGAAACAAAAGCCACTTGAGTTTCCGGCAAAAGCGCGCGAAGTTAAAGATGTGACAGGTGCAGGCGATACAGCATTGGCGATGGTGGCGATGACATGTGCTTCAAACATCGACCTTGCAGAGGGACTTTATTTGGCTAACATCGCAGCAGGGCTTGCCGTTGAGCAAACGGGCTGTGCGCGAATTCCACTAGCCGCGATTGCCGAGCGGCTCTTAGAGGTCCATCTTTCCGATAAAATTTTTGATGAAGAACATCTCTTTGTTCTTGAGCGCATTTTAGTTGATAAACAGCTGACCGTTTTAGGTCTATCTGCTAAAGAAGGAGTCTCGATTTTTTTGTTTCACCAACTACAACATATTGCTAGGAAAAGCGAGCGCGAGCGCCTATTGATTTATATTATGGATACTGAACCAGATGAGCGATTCGTGGCTCTTTTGTCTTCGCTGCGCGAGATTGACTTTATCGTTTTACAGTCAAGCAATTTAGCCGCTCTTTGTCGTCGGATTGTTCCCGATCGAGTGTTTGCCTTTAAAGAAGATAAGCTGTGGCCTATTTCAAGTCCCGAGAGACTATTAACCTGAATTCTGTTGGAGGCGCTGGATGCGCTCTTCTAGTGGTGGGTGAGTGGCAAAAAGCCGGATCGAGAGGAACTTGCTTTTGGGGCGGGCGATCATGAGCGCTTGCAAAGCTTCACTTTGCCCTTTTTTTCTTCGTTGGCTTGGGCGATCACTTGCAGCTGCGAGTGCTTGTAGCGCACTGATCATCTTTTCTCGGCTCGACAGCATAGCCCCGCCGCGATCGGCGCGATATTCTCGGATGCGGGAGAAAAATGCGATGACCATTGAGCCAAAGATCATGAAAAAAATTTCAAATAAGAATGACAGAAGGTAGAAACTACCGAAGGAAAATCGGTTTGAATTTCTTTGCCCTCTGTTTCCAGCGACTGAAAGAGCAAATGCAAGTGCCCGTGCGAGAAACATCACAAAAGCGTTGACGATTCCCTGAATCAGGGTCATCGTAACCATATCGCCGTTCGCAATATGGGAAATTTCATGACCGAGAACGGCTTCAATCTGATCGTCATTCATTTGCTCGACTAAGCCGGTTGAAACGGCAACAAGAGACCTTCTTTTCGTTGGGCCGGTAGCCAGTGCATTGAGGCTTGGTGATGAAAAGATCCCGACTTCTGGGGTGTCGGGCAGCCCAGCTGCGCGGGCTAGGCGCTGAATGGTTGTCCATAATTTTTCCTCCGCTTTCGTCATCCGCTTGGGGTCAATAATTCGAATTTTAAGCATCCATTTGGCCATTTTGCGCGACAACAAAAGGGAAATAAAAGCGCCGATCATTCCCCAAATGAAACAAAAAACGAGTAGGGATTGGTAATCCATTCCATAAGCGGTTAAATAAGGCTTAATATGAAGAAAGGAAAGAATCAGCGAGATCGTTAAGATAACTAGACTATTAATAGCTATAAATAGAAATGCTCTTTTTATCCATTGCATAATATCCACCTTTTTATCCAGCTGCTGACCATGCAAGCATTGAGGTAATTTTGGCCCGTACGTAAGGCTGCTACTACCTGTGAGTGCGACCTATGGATATTTATTTGAATTTTTCCGTTTCAAGCATGAAAAAAATTGAAAATCCCTCTAAATACCCATAGGTCGCACTCACAGGTACTACTTCTTCCACAAGGAGTACGTAAGATACGTTGAGTTCGCAAGCTAAAGCATCCCGTCAAAAAGACCACATACTTGTGAGCGAACTTTCAACCCAAGTTGCATGGCATCATTGCTCATCTAAAATTTTTCAGAGAAGATTGTCTATTTTCCCGAGGGTCCGACTCGACTTAAATTGACATAATCCACTTAGATTACGCAGTTTAAATCGAATTACGTTCTCTGGAAAAGAGAGTGCAAAACGGAAAATCTCAGATTTCAACACCCTCATAATTATACACGGAGTACGCTTTCATCTCAAGCTCCTAAGAAGAGGAAACAGGGCATCTAGCCCGGATTTCTCACAAGCTCTGCAAAAAGGCTTAAGCAGACTGTTTTTTCGAGATTGCTAATTGAGATCTTGCAGGGAATGGTTGTAACCATTTCCAAAAGAGCTCCTTGGAATACTCGAACCTATCCGTAAATGAAAATGTTTTTGGTTTTTACCAGGTTTCTAGCAAATTTTTGGAAGCTGATTTGTACACATTGTCCATGAGACAAGGGTAACAAATCAGCTTCCAGAAAGTTGCAGAAAGAGTGAAAAGCAAGAAGATTTTCATTTACGGATAGGTTCTCGGAAAACAGAGGCTCCAAATTTTTCCAGAGCCTTGTGAGAAATGCGGGCTTGGGCAGGTAAAAAAAAAGAAAATTTATCTGAGCAATCATAAGACACAACTTGGGTTAAAATTTTTATTGCTTTTTTCATCTTTCTCTTTCATACCTTAAATATTTAAAACCCAACTTGGACTTCAAGCAAATGGATTTTTTTGAATTGCGATGCAAACAAACGTTAGTTGCGATGAGGAGATGAAACATGGATCAAACGCTCAAGAATAACCGGGACCTTTTTAAACAACTCCGTCAGGTTTTACCTGGGGGAGTGAACTCACCTGTGCGGGCATTTTCGGGGCTCGATATCGACCCTCTTGTTGCTAGCCATGGCGATGGGGATAAAATTTACGATGTTGAGGGAAATAGCTATATTGACTATTGCATGAGTTTTGGCGCTTTGCTGCTCGGTCATGCTCATGCTGAAGTTGTTGCGACTGGAATTGAGCAGCTGAAGCGGGGAATGACTTTTGGCGTGAGTACCTTGATTGAAGGGGAAATGGCACAGCTAGTGAGTAAGCCTTTTGCCTCTATCGAGCAGCTCCGGTTTGTCTCTTCGGGTACAGAGGCGGCGATGACAGCAGTGCGCTTGGCTCGAGCTGCGACAGGACGCCCGCTCATCGTCAAGTTTGATGGCAACTATCACGGCCATGCCGACTCTTTTTTGGTCAAAGCGGGATCGGGCGCAGCTGAGTTGCAGGGAGAGCCGATGTCGCAGGGGCTTCCGTTGAGCGTTGTCAGCCATACTCTTTCTCTTCCATACAACGATGAAGAAAAGATGAAAAAGTTGTTGCGCGATCCCTACTATTCGTCGTTGATTGCTGCTGTGATTGTCGAGCCGATAGCGGCGAATATGGGCGTTGTACCAGCAGATCGCCATTGGCTCGATATGGTGCGCCAGGAAACTGAAAAGATTGGGGCGTTCTTGATTTTTGATGAGGTGATTTCTGGTTTTCGCGTTCGTTTTGGCGGCGCGCAACACGACTATGGAATTGACCCAGACTTGACTTGCCTTGGAAAAGTCATTGGCGGTGGAATGCCTGTTGCAGCTGTAGGCGGTAGGCGGGAAATTATGGAGCTACTCGCTCCTGTTGGCGATGTGTATCAAGCGGGAACACTTTCTGGCCACCCACTTTCGATGCAAGCTGGGCTGACGACCTTAAAATTAGCGCGTGAAGAGGGTTTTTATCGGGAATTGATTCGCAAAACCCACCTGATTACCGATCCCGTGCGTGCGGAAATTAATGAGCGGCGGCTCGAAGCTTCTGTGCAGCAGGTCGGCGGAATGTTTGCTATTTTTTGGGGTATGCGCGAGGTTGACAATTTTCAGGATGTGAAAAAAGTAGATAAGCGGCGCTTTCGCGAATTTTTTTCTTTTTTGCTCAGTCAGGGTATTTACTTTCCCCCGTCTCCTTATGAAGCTTGCTTTGTATCGATGGCACATACAGAAGAGCATTTAACACAGACTCGCGATGCGATTCTCAACTTTATTGAAACATGCTGATAACTCATATTCGTGACCAGCTGTGTAAGTTCAGCTTCTTGTTAGCGATTGTGGTGAGTCTGTGTACGGCTCTTAAAGCAGACCCAATTGTAGTGCTCAATGGGCACTTGGGGAGGAATGAGCTTGCAGCGGCAAGACAGGCGTTGACAAGCGCTTTGATGCACGCGGATAAGCCACTGCTATTACAGATTCACTCGTCGTCGGGTCATTTGGGAGAAGTGCTTAGATTTGCCCAGGAATTGGCTGAAATAAGGCAGTCTTCTGGGAAGCAAGTGATCGCTTATATTCAGGGTAAAGCCGTTGGCCCTGCTGCGGTTTTTCCCTTTTTAGCCGATCGGTTGATTGTCACGCCGCTCGTCGCTTGGGGAGATATCACCTATGGGCAATCCCGCAGAGGAGGTATTGAAGTTCTATCGAAAACAGTCAAGCAGTTTGTTGCTGATTCGGCGCCCCATGAGTTGACGATGCGCCACCTTGTCGATGCAATGGTTGATCCGCGGTACCAATTGGTCGAGGAAAAGCAAGTTGAAAACCTAAACGCCGCTCAGCGCCTCGATCCCTTGATTCTCAATCGGGAGGGATTGGAATCGCTTCAGCTGATTCGCCCAAGCGATGTGATGACCGATGATGAGTTCGCAGCGACTTATTTGTCAGTAAATCAGCGACGAGGTGCAATGACGCGTTCACAGCAGACTGTAAGCTCAAGTGATTCGAGTGGACTGCAAAAAGATTTTGAGCGCTATTTGCGCTATAGCAGGGTAGGGGAAAACCTAGTTGGGTATCTCGATATTGGCCAAGACCGGTCGATTGATCAAACAACCTATCTCTATGTGAAATTTGCGTTAGAAAATTACAAAAAACGGGGTGTTAGCTGCGTAATTTTACGCCTCAATACGCCGGGTGGAGAGGTTCTCTCGAGTCTTAAAATCGTCGATTTATTGCAAGAGGTCGATGTAAATAATCAAATTCCAGTGATTGCTTTTATCGATAACTGGGCCGTTTCTGCGGGTGCAATGCTCGCTTATAGTTGCCGTTTTATCGGTATTGTTCCCGATGCACTGATGGGAGCAGCTGAACCTGTTTTGACCGGACAACAAGGAGAAATGGTTTCAGCATCTGAAAAAGTCAACTCTGTTTTGCGAACAGAATTTACGAATTTGGCTAACTTCTACGGGAGAAATCCACTGATTGCCAAGGCAATGGTCGATAAAGATTTGATTTTAGTTGTGCGCAATCACGAGATCGTCGAGCTCAAAAATGAAACGGATATCCGTTTAGAAGGGTCCAACCCCGATCAGGTGATCACGACAAAGGGAAAGCTGCTGACGCTCAATGGAAAACAGCTCATGGAATTTAAAGTTGCCGATTTTATGGTCCCGTTGCGCCCGATAGCGCCGCTGACAGCAAAGGAAAAAGAGCAAGGAGAATGGCCGGCAACGAAGAATTTGGTTTTTCAAGAACCCTACTTGGCGGCGATTCCCAATGCAACTATCATCACATATAGCGATTGGCGGTTATCGTTGTTTTCGTTTCTCAGCCACCCCGCCATTGCGGGATTGCTCCTCTTGGGGTTGATCATTGGCTTTTATATTGAGATCAATACGCCTGGTTTTGGCGTGCCAGGGGCGATTGGCGTTGGTTGCTTGGCTTTGATTTTGCTATCGAGCTTTGCAATTGAAGCGATCAACTGGATCGAGGTCATTATTCTCATTGCGGGGATTGTGTTATTATTGCTCGAACTCTTTGTGATTCCCGGGTTTGGCATTACGGGCATTTTAGGAATTACTTTGACTGTTATCGGCCTTTTTGCTTTAATGTTGCCGAGTTTGGACAAATTAAGTCTTTTTGATCCGGATGCTTTTAGACTCATCGGCAGCGCTTTTTTTAAGCGTCTCGCTTGGCTTTCCGGAGCCCTTATCCTTGCTGTGGTTGTGATCGTGGTTTTAGCTCGCTTCTTTTCTCACCGTTTTTTCCGATTCTCAAAGTTGATTCTAACAGGCGAGCAGCAAAAAAGTGATGGCTATTTAGCGGGGATTCCACGTGAAAAGATGCCCGAAGTTGGCGAGCTTGGAGAAACGGTCACTCCATTGCGTCCTTCGGGAAAAGTCCATGTCGGCGACAACCTTTTTGATGCGATTACCCAAGGCAACTATTTAGAGGCTTATGTTGCCGTCGAAGTGATCCGGATTGAGGGAAGCAAAGTCGTTGTCCGCGAAGTCGAAGGTCGAGAGGAATAGAAAATGGGCGTTGCTATTGCCATTGCAGTTGGCGTTGCGCTAGCCGGGTTTCTCTTTGTATACCTCGAATTTTTTGCCCCCGGCGGAGTTCTCGGCGCTTTGGGTGGGCTGCTGATCATTGCTTCTGCCGGCCTGGTTTTTTGGCAAGTGGGCGCTGTTTTTTGGTCAGTTTTATATTTAGCTCTATTAATTGCGCTATTAGTGGTAACAATTCGGCTAGCGCTGTGGAAAATTAGGCAAAGTGCAGGAAGCAATACATTTTACGCTAGCTCCAGTCAAGAGGGGTATCAAGCCGCTCATTTTGATGCCGAAGTCATTGGTAAGCGCGGAACGGCGGTCACAGATTTAAAACCCGCTGGTCGGATTGCGATTGATGATCAGTGGTATCAAGCTGTTTCCGAGGGAAGCTACATTAAAAAGGGCGAAGCGGTGGCTGTTCTTAGAGGAGAAGGTGCCCGCCTAATTGTCCGCAAGGAAAAAGGAAAATAACATCATGTTCCAGATGCTGCTCGCTACCCAACCAAGCTTGTCACTTGGCTTTTATATCGTCGTGATTTTGCTCGCTATTGTCGTGCTTGTTTTTCTGATTGTCGTTGGGAAATATGTCAAGTTGTGGTTTCAAGCGTTTGTTTCTGGCACGCCGATTTCGCTGTTCAATATCATTGGCATGAGCTTGCGCAAAATTCCACCGCAAGTCATTGTCAATGCGCGGATCAACTCCTACAAAGCTGGGCTTAAAGACATCACTGTCGCAGATCTCGAAACTCACTACTTAGCAGGAGGGCGCGTGCTCGAAGTTGTACGCGCGATGATTGCCGCTGATAAAGCCAATATTCCGCTCGATTGGCGCAAGGCGACGGCGATTGATTTGGCCGGGCGCGATATTCTCGATGCCGTCCGCACTTCGGTCAATCCTAAGGTGATCGATTGCCCTTCTGATAATCCCCAACATTACATCACAGCAGTCGCAAAAGATGGGATTCAGCTTCTTTGCCGCGCTCGCGTCACTGTAAGAACCAATATCAACCAACTTGTCGGAGGAGCGACTGAAGAGACGGTGGTCGCTCGTGTCGGCGAGGGGATTGTCAATGCGATTGGTGCCTCGGATGCGCATGCGCTTGTACTAGAAGCGCCCCAACAAATCACTGAGCTCGTGTTGAATAAAGGGCTCGATGCGCAAACGGCTTTTGAAATTCTATCGATTGATATCGCTGATATCAGCGTAGGTGAAAACATCGGCGCTAAATTGAGCATTGACCGTGCAAAAGCGAACAAGGAAATTGCCCAAGCAAAAGCCGAAGAGCGCCGTGCGATGGCGGTCGCTGCAGAACAGGAAAATATTGCCCGCGTGACTGAAATGCGGTCTCATGTTGTCGAAGCCGAAGCGCAAATCCCAAAATCGATTGCCAAGGCGTTTGAGACGGGCAACCTCGGAATTATGGATTACTACCGATTGAAAAATATCCAATCGGATACAAAAATGCGCAATGCGATTGCAACTGAAGAAGACCCTACCGATGAGCACAAACCGTAAGCGCGCACTGAGATAAAGATGGAAAACGGCAACTCACTGTATCCCTGGATTATCTTTGTTTTATTTCTTGCGTCGTATTTCTTAAGAGTCATTCGATGGAAAAAAAAACAGCAACAACAGCGAGAAGAGCGCAAGCAACAACAACCGTTGCCCCAAAAGCAGCGTCAGGTGCCGCCCGCACCGCCAGTTAAAAAGCCGAAAACAGTTGTCGTTCCGGCTAAAAAAAGCGCTGAGCAGCATCAGCTGCCTATCCGTTCAAGCGGTCGAACGGCCAAAAAAACCTCGATGAAACACCTCATACAAAGCCTTCCATCAAAGAAAAGCATGATCTTGCTCGCGGAAATTCTCAACCGGCGCGACGATCACTAATCCGAACAAAACCAATTCAACAGCCCCAAACACGGCTTTGCAGGTGTCCTATTGCCGTCATACTTCTAACCCAAGTTCTCTCAAATAACTTAACATAAGTTAATGCTTGATGCCATTGCACATGCAAAGGCCGGTAGGTCAGTGGTGTTTTGTACCCGAGGACAAGTTAGGTCAGCAGGAATTATCGACGATATCTTTGGTGAGGCCATAGACTTCCAGTCTAAAGCTATCCCGTATAGAAGATTGAATGAATATTTGAATTCCTGCCTTGTGTACTGGTATTTTTTTTGACGTACACAAGAGGAAATCATGTTAACACAAAACCTATCTAAAAAAAGTCCCAAAACTGGACGTGTGTCAATCCAAACACAGCGGGAATTGACATTGGGTCAAAATCGCACTTTGTAGCTATTCCAGAAGATAGAGATCAACAACACGTTCGTGAATTCAAAACATTTACAAACAATCTTTTAGACCTTGTTAAGTGGTTAAAAGAGCAAAAAATAAGTTCTGTTGCTATGGAGTCAACAAGCATTTTCTGGATACCAGTCTATGATTTACTTGAACAACATGGATTTGAAGTATTATTGGTAAATGCACAGCATATCAAGAACGTTCCAGGAAGAAAAACGGATGTACAAGATTGCCAATGGATTCAGCGGTTACACTCCTATGGCCTCCTTCGAGGGTCATTTCGCCCTAAGGATTTAATTTTAAAAATGCGAACGTATATGAGGCAACGAGCGACACTGATTGAATATGGCGCTAGTCACATTCAACACATGCAAAAGGCTTTGTCTCTTATGAATCTACAACTAAAAAATGTGATTAGGGATATCACTGGCACGACAGGACTATGCATATATTAGGGATATTGTTAATGGAGAAACTGACCCGAATAAATTAGCTATACATAGAGATGTAAGATGCAAAAACTCAGAAGAGGTAATTAGAAAATCTTTAGTTGGAAATTACAGCGAGGATCATATTTTTTGCCTTAAGCAGTCCCTAGAATTATATGATTTTTATACAAAAGAAATTCAAAAGTGTGATAAGGAAATTGAGAAACTAATGAAAAAGATGGAATCGATGACACGAGACAAAAGGGCGGAACCAAAAAAAAACTACTAGACAACGAACAACCTAAAAAAAGAAAGCAGAAAAGAGCATCTTACAAGCACGGTTTTGAGTTTGATATGGCCAAAGAAATCCGGCGTATGACAGATGTAGACTTAACCGCAGTACCAGGGGTGAATGTTCAAACAGCAGCGGTTTTGATTTCTGAAATTGGAGTTGACATGAGTAAGTGGAAAACGAGTAAACAATTTGCTGCATGGCTAGGACTATGCCCACGCAATAAAATTTCCGGTGGAAAAATTTTGAGTAGTAAAAGTAGCCCAAGTGCCAACAGAGCAGCTGCAGCCTTGAGAAGGAGCGCGAATGCTTTGCATCACTCAGATTCTGCGATCGGTGGATTCTTTAGGAGGATAAGATCACGCTTAGGAGCGCCAAAAGCCATCACGGCCGTAGCACATAAGCTAGCTATCGTCATATATAGGATGCTTAAAGATGGGAGTGAATATATAGAAACAGGGGCAAAATATTACGAAGAGGAGTATCGAGGCAGGTGTGTAAGGAATCTATGCAGACGAGCG
>JBCCHO010000017.1:0-15623 GCA_039028715.1 Chlamydiota bacterium
AGAGCTTGTTGAGCAAGGAATGTCTCTTGAAAAAGTAGCTAAAATCGCCGGATTAGATATTGAAGATGAACAAGTGCAAGCCCTAGAACGGGTGAAAGTCAGCAAAAGCTAGCAAAAGTTTTTCACGCGGGGTAGATAGAACCCAAGGAAAAAGTCGATCAAAATAGTCGCGCCCAATCACCCATCTTTTTGCATTTTGAATCGGCTCGGGTATATCCTGTTAATGATAGGCAATTTAAAAAAAGTAGTTCTCTAAGGAGGCTCTTGCAAAATTCCATTTCGAGCGCAAAAGCGCGAATTTCACTCGAAATGGAATTTTGCGCAGGAGCCTCTAAGATAACCTGTTCTCGCTCATGTCTGCAATAACTCGAGAACATCCTCCCAGGTAAGCTTTGTAATCGCCTCATCATCGCAACTGACAATTTTCTTCACAATCCCCTTTTTCCGTTGCTGCATTTCAACAATTTTTTCCTCAATTGTCCCTAGAGTTACAAGCTTATAAACCGAAACGTTATTTGTTTGCCCAATACGATGAACGCGATCTGTCGCTTGGTTTTCAACAGCGGGATTCCACCACATGTCGTAGTGAATGACTGTATCAGCCCCAACGAGATTCAAGCCCGTTCCCCCTGCTTTAAGGGAAACGAGAAAAACGGGAATTGACGCATCTCGGTTGAAACTCTTGACAATCTCCAAGCGATTTTTGCTCGACCCGTCGAGGTAGGAAAAGCGGATGTTTTCGCGCTCAAAATCATCGCGCATGATTTTGAGCATTTGAGTGTATTGGGAGAAAATGACCACTTTGTGCTTTCCCTCAATGAGGGTGCGGAGCAGTTCAAGCAGCATTTCGTATTTGGCGCTATCGCCCGGCTCAGGCTTTTCCTTAGCAAAAATGGCCGGGTGACAACAGATTTGCTTGAGCCTGGTCAGCGTTGCCAAAACGTGGATCTGCACCTTATCAAATCCGGATTGCTCTACCAACTTTGTCAGCTCATCGCGCGCTGATTCGGCATAAGAGCGATAAAGATCGCGCTGCATATCGGTGAGCTGCGTGTGGTACACATTTTCAGCTACCGAAGGCAAGTCGGCGAGGACATCGGTTTTCATCCGGCGCATGATGAAGGGGGCGACTTTTTTGCGCAAATACTGCAGTTGTTGCATCTGTTCTTCTCCAGCAGGCCGGACATATTTCTCGATAAAGCGGTCATAAGAGCCGAGAAATCCGGGCATAAGAAAGTCAAACAGACTCCAAAGCTCATCGAGTGAATTTTCAATTGGTGTACCAGAGAGAATCATTCTGTGTTTTGCTTTGACCATTTTTGCTGATTTCGCATTGCGCGTCCCCCGATTTTTAATATGTTGCGCCTCATCGAGCACCATGTAGGAAAAGGTGATCGATCGGTAAGAATCAATATCTTTTTGTAACAGACTGTATGAGGTAATCACCACATCGCAATTTTTCGCCTTTGCAATTAACTTCTTGCGCTGATTGGGCATTCCATCGACAATCATTACCCCGAGCTTTGGATTAAATTTATGAAATTCCTCGGCCCAGTTGTAAAGAAGCGAGGTCGGACAGACAACAAGTGAAGTCCCAGAGGTTACTTTTTGGTATTGCGTCAATGCGATAATCGCCTGCAACGTTTTTCCCAGCCCCATATCATCAGCCAAAATCCCGCTCAAGTACATCGAGCGCAACCGTTCTAGCCAGTGCGCCCCTTCCCGTTGATAAGGACGCAAATCAGCGCGAATTTCTTTCGGCATATCGCTCAATTTGAGTTTTTGCGTTCCGAGCATTTGTCCCCGAATCTCGCGCAGCTGCTTTGTCATCGAAAATGTTACGGGAAGATCTTTAAAGTTAGGCGCGTCGATATTTGCCAAGCTCCACAGCGGGCGCTGCAAGATATGATCATCTAGTTTTTCGATCCCCAACTCGTCAAAAAGCTGTACAATTTTGCCCATTTCCTTCAAATCGAGTACCAAGATTTTCGGTAGCTTTCCTTTTTCCTTTGCCTTCCTCGTTTTTTTGCGCTGATTTCCGAGCTCGATATAAGAGTGGCGTGAAATCAAGCAGTCCCACAAGCGATCAATCGTCACGCCTTTTAAAGCCCCTTTAACTTGGACTTCCATTTGATAGCAGTCCATCCGATCGAGATGAGATAGTTTTAAAGTAAAGCTCGTTTTGTCATAAATGAATTGATCGAGAAGGTTTTGTGGACAGTTGAACTTAACTCGATGTTGGTTGTGCGGAATGATATCGGTCATAAAATCAATAATTTTCTTCTCAGTGCGGGCGACATAAGTTTGGTGCTCAGGATTAAAGATAAAGTCCCGAAACAGATCTTCAATGATCGCTTTTTCTTCGACTAAATTGCGGGCAACAACTCCCTCTTCGGTGACAAAAGAGTGAATATTTTCAAATTTGAGTTTTTTCGATGCAGCCGGAATAATATGTTCATCATAACAAAAAGAAAGACTCGCTTCGAGCTCTCCATCGAGAAAAGAAATATCGCATAACGCCTCGAGATCGCCAACATAGGGCAGGGTGGTAAAATGCTCGGTCACAGCATCTTGATCGACGAGCGCAAAACGCGCAAGCTCAGGCAGCGCATTTTCAACAAAGGTGCCGAATAGTGGCTCTGGAATCGTCATATCCCGAATGGGGAGTAAACTCTTCAAGTGCTGCCTTGTGATCAAACAAGAAAACCGGTAGTAGATGTGATTGTGAATGAAGCCTGGGGTAGCGCACTCAAATAACAAAACGTCTTCAATTGTCACCGACTGATCATCGACAAGCAGCGTAGGATTGAGCAAAATCTTAGAAGTCGGCGGGTGGATATACTCTAAAGTGATTTTGATTTGAGCGGGCGTTGGCGAAAAGTAAAGCGACGACTCTAAATTTCCCTCGTATAAGCAGGGAAGCGCTTGTTGTTCCCCACTTTGAGCAACCCATCCCTTCTCCTTTGCTTCCTGCGAAGCTATTTCACAAGCTGTAGCGAGAACCATTCCAAAGACTTTGCTATCGATGGCCATCATTTTTTGTCCTCGATCTGTCCCAGCCTGGCTCAAGTTATGACTATGATCCATGATAATCTGGGCAATCTCTCTTTCTGGGCCGCTAAAAGAGTCCAAAGCGAGCAAGTAACTCCTACCCCCAATTGTCAATGACTCTCGATAACGCACCTTTTCCCAAAAGTCTTTGATATTGGGGATATGCAAAGGCTTAGAGCGGCAAGCAAGGCGCAGAGCTAATTGAATATCAATCCCCGCCTTTTTTTTATCTTGACGGAGATGAAAAATGATTGCTAGCTGGGCTTTTTCTACCTCTTGCTTTTTTTCTGGCAAGAAAAAGGACGATCCCGCTAGCAACTTAGAAGCCTCGACATACTCTTGCAAGAGCTCGCGCCGATATTTTTTATCACGCCGGTATTCTTCCTTACTCGCGGCTTCTTTGACAGCTTTCAATAGCTTTTTTTTCTGTTCTTCATCAAACCCTTTTTTCTTTGTCAAATCCTCAAGATCATTTTCCTGAGAATAGTGAACGAGAATTTGGTCGAGATTAGCCTCGAGATAAAAGAGAAGCGCTGCGAGATGCTGACAATCATAGTGGTAAGGGCAATCACAATCAGAATCAATGGTCTCACTTTCCACTCGATCAATCTCAATTTCACTTGCATAAGTATTTTTATACTGCCCCAGCACTTGTGCGCTAATGCGAAGCGACGTCGCATCTAAATGGAGAATCTTCGCCGCCAATACTTTATTTTTTTCGTATAACTCCTTCCCTTCTTTCAATACATTAGAAGAAAAGTCCTGTTTTAGCTTTCTCAGATTCAACATCGCTATCTAAATACCTCTCCATTTATCATGTCCTTAATATGATCGGTATAAAAACCCAAGGTGTGTCTCATAACGATTCATCTAAAAATGTTCTTTTTCTACCTGTTTGATTTTTTACCTATTCTTTATTCAAGTAAGCTAGAGTTTAAGTCTCAAACAGACAAAAAAATAAAATTTATCTGAGCCATCATAAGACACAATTTGGGTTAAAAACCTTTAGCCCGCATTTGCAAGACCCCCCCTGGAATAATTGGAAAACCAGACGTTACCAATCTTTCCAAAGTACGGGTTAGCCCTATAGAAGCCACGCCTCTTATCCCGTATTTCTCACAAGCTCTGCTTAAAAAGCTTAAGCAAGATGTTTTTCGAGATTTCAATGAGCAAGAGAGCTCCTTGGAATACTCGGAAAACAGATGCCCCAAATTTTTCCAGAGTCTTGTGAGAAATACGGTTTATACGCTGGCAATCCTTTCAATGGCCTTTTAAGGGAAGCCCTATTAAAACCCAAGTTGTGTGGCATAATTACTCATCTAAAATTCTCTTTTTCCACCTGCTTGAGGCTTGAATTTTCATCTATTTTATTCAAACCCAAGCCCGCGTCTGATGGTAGTTCAGATTAATTCTCTGTTTTTTTTACCTATCTGAGGCTTAAATTTTCAGCATACTTGAATAAAGTAGGTGAAAACTCAAGCCTCAGATAGGTGGGAAAAGAGCATTTTAGGTGAGCTATCATCAGACGCGGGCTTGGGTTTCAAGTATGCTCAAAATTCGAGCCGTTAGACAGGTAAAAAAACAGAACATTTATCTGAACCCCCATAAGACACAACTTGGGTTTAAAAAAAGATCGCCTTACCCAGTTCTTTCGGTTTCGGAAAAAAAATGCAACACTTTTTTTCAAAAACTCAGCGCCTCATTGAAATCTCGAAAAACATCTTGCTTAAGCTTTTTAGCAGAGCTTGTGAGAAATCCGGGTTAATCTATTGATTCCTCCTTTTGCAAAAAGACTTCTTCGCTTATAATCGGCCTCATTTAAAGCCTTGCGGGTGTAGCTCAGTGGTAGAGCATCACGTTGCCAACGTGAGGGTCGTGAGTTCAAATCTCATCACCCGCTTTTAAATCGTACACTTATGGACAAAGAAACTTTTCAATCAGACAATATCAGCTTTACGATTGAATGGAAGCCCAATTGTATTGTCGAATATCAAGCAAAAGCAACCGCTAACATTGTCGCTGAAGCAAAGAAAAAAGCATTGCATACAATTGCCAAATATATCTCTATTCCCGGTTTTCGCAAAGGCAAAGCTCCGAATCAGCTCGTTGAAAAAAAACATCCCAAAGAGCTTGAAGAAGAGTGGAAAAAACAAATCGCTGATCTCTCTTTTGTTGCCTGCCAAAAAACAAAATTCACTCCGCTATTAGATAAAGATACCAAGATTTCTTTTCAAGTGAAGACATTTTCTCTAAAAGACGGCGCGGAAATGACATTCACGTTTGAATCTGACCCCATCGTTCCAGAAGTCGATCCCAAAAAAATAGAAATCGAGAAAGTTGAGGTCGAAGTCATTGACGACAAAAAAGTCGATGAAAAAATTAACCAAATCCAACACTTCTTTTCCGATTGGGACCCTATCTCCGACCGAGAACTGCAATGGGGCGATTATGCGATCGTTGACATCACTTCCCTTGAAGAAACCCCAGCGAAAAAAATACTGGAAGATGCCCGTTTTGAAGTCAATAAAGACAAACTTGCAATTTGGATGAGCGAACTTTTAATCGGGATGAAAATAGGCGAAACAAAAGAGGGCGTTAGCCAGCCCGATCCCGATGCCTCTCAAGAAACCAAAGAAAAAAATCCACCGAAAAAGGTTGCCGTGACCTTGCATCAAATCGAGGTCGCTCGCCTCCCCACTATTGATGATGAGTTCGCTCAAAGAGTCGGCACTAAAAATCTCGCAGAGATGCGCAAAAACCTGGCTCAGTTACTCAAAAACCAAGCGGAGAAAGCCGCCAAAAGCCATTACCGCGACCAAGTGAATGCTCATCTCATCGCTCACTACTCTTTTGACTTGCCCCAGTCTCTGATTCAACAAGAAACAAGATCGCGCATTCAACAGGTCCTCGCTGACCCCACCTCGGCTCGCAAACTTTCGGCAATGAACCAAGAAGAAAAAAAGAATTTCGTTGCTAATCTAGAAATGAGAGGAAGGAACGCTTTACTGCTATTTTATCTTTCCCGTAAAATTGTCCAAGATCAAGAAATCTCCATCTCGCCCAGAGAAATAGAAGATAAAAATGAAACGATTCTCGAAGCATTATTCCAAGATCCGCTTGATCTTTACCACCCCGAAAAAGACTCTCAAGAGCAAAAAGCGCTGGCTTTTTCTCGCCTTGTTTTAGAAAAAGCAGAAGACTACTTGATTGAACATGCTACCATTGTTCCACCAAAGAAAAAACCTCCTCCAAAAACCGAAGAAAGCGAGCAAGAAAAGGATAAAAGTACAGAGCCATCTTGAATCGGGCTCTTTACTTGTAGTACTACCTGTGAGTGCGACCTATGGATATTTATTTGAATTTTTCTTTTTTAAGCATAAAAAAAATTGAAAATCCCTCTAAATACCCATAGGTCGCACTCACAGGTACTAGAGACTTCCCATAAAAATCGATTTGGGGCTCACCATCTAAGCGCGGGCAGCAATCTAAGAAATACTTGACCCTCTATCTTAGGACGCCTATAAAAGAATAAAAAACTGTTAGCCAAAGGATAGTTCGAAACATGCCAGTCATACCCTACGTAATAGAAGATACAGGCCGCGGCGAACGCTCAATGGATATCTATTCGCGTTTGCTCAAAGACAGAATTGTCTTCATCGGAACTGAAATCAACGACCAAGTGGCAAATGCCGTCGTTGCTCAGCTTATCTTTTTAAAAGCTGAAGACCCTAAAAAAGATATCAGTATTTACATCAATTCCCCAGGCGGAATCATTTCAGCGGGACTCGCTATTTACGATACAATGCACTTTCTCGGTGTCGATATCAATACCTATTGCATCGGCCAAGCAGCTTCTTTAAGTGCTTTGATTTTGTGCGCAGGAACAAAAGGGAAACGCTTTGCTTTACCGCATAGCCGGATGATGATTCATCAACCTTTGGGCGGCATTACAGGAAGTTCCGCCGATATTCATATCCAAGCAAATGAAATCCTCAACTTAAAGCGAATCCTCAGTGAAATCATTGCTAAACATACAGGTCAACCATTGGAAAAGGTCATCAAAGATTCTGAACGCGATTTCTATATGAGCCCTGAAGACGCCGTCGCGTATGGTTTGATCGATGAAATGCTTCTTCCCGCTTCTAAACTGGTACAGGTCTAAGCTATGTCAAAGAAAAAATCAAATTCTAGCGATGCAGAACCCGCCTTTTGCTCTTTTTGCGGACGAAGTGAAGATGATGTCGCGAAGCTCATCTCCGGCCCGCACGCTTTTATTTGCGATCGGTGTGTCCGTCTTTCAATGGAAATCGTCGATAAAAAAGAGCCTCAAGAAAAAACATTCAAGCTGCTCAAGCCAAAGGAAATCAAAACTCACCTCGACGACTACATCATCGGCCAAGAACGCGCAAAAAAAACCATTTCTGTTGCTGTTTACAACCACTACAAACGGATCCGATCGCTGAAGCAAGAATCAGAAGAAATGGAATACAGTAAATCGAATGTCCTCCTTCTCGGTCCAACTGGATCCGGAAAGACACTCATTGCGCGTACCTTAGCTCATATCCTCGACGTTCCTTTTGCTATCGCCGATGCGACAACAGTGACCGAAGCAGGCTATGTCGGCGAAGATGTCGAAAATATCGTACTTAGACTCGTCCAAAATGCCGACTACGACATTGAGCGAGCGGAACAGGGAATTATCTATATCGATGAAATCGACAAGCTGAGAAAAACCAGCGGAAACGTCTCTATTACCCGTGACGTCTCAGGCGAAGGAGTTCAACAATCGTTGCTCAAAATCGTCGAAGGGACGATCGCAAATATTCCGCCCAAAGGAGGGCGCAAACACCCGAACCAAGAGTATCTCAAAGTCAATACTGAAAATATTCTCTTTATTGTCGGCGGCGCTTTTGTCCACCTCGACCAAATTATCGCCAAACGACTCGGCAAGGGAGTCATTGGGTTTGATGTTGCCAAACAAAAAGAGCGCTTTGACCCAACAGAAACCAACTACCTTCTCTCTAAAGTAGAAACAGAAGATCTCGTTCAATTTGGCTTAATTCCCGAATTTATTGGGCGCTTTAACAGCATTGCCAATTGCAATGAATTGACACTAGATGATTTGATTCAAATCCTCACTCAGCCCAAAAACGCTGTTATCAAACAATACACAACGCTATTTAACGAAGATGGGGTAGAACTTGTGTTTACCGAAGGAGCTCTTGAACAAGTCGCTAAAAAAGCAAAAAAATCGGGCACTGGTGCAAGAGCGCTGAGGATGATTGTCGAAAATTTACTGATGGATTTGATGTACGAAGTCCCGTCAGACCCGACAATCAAGCAGGTTATCATCGAAGCTGAGTGTATCACCGGCACTAAAGATCCCGTGATCAAACACACCAAAGAAGCGACAGGTTGACCTTATTTAAAAGAGAAAGCAACATCGAGGTAGAAAACCACCACTTTCAAAAATTTGTTGGCAAGTACAACGTTGTTTTGCGTGGGTGCAAAGGAAATATCGTAGATTGGTTGCTCGATGGGAATTGATTATCGCGATTTGGCTGAAAACATAATTTACTGAGGCTCCTCGCGCAAAATTCCATTTCGAGTGAAATTCGCGCTTTTGTCCTTGAGAACTACTTTTTGTAAATTACCTATCCTTAGCAGGATATGTCAATTTGAGTGCGGGGATTGAGTCTTTTATTTCTAATAATTTCAAATCCTCTAGCATCATAACTGTTCGTAAGTTTTAGGGGCTCTTTATCGGTTTTTGACTCTTTTTGTGCCGCTAAGAGCTTCTTTTTAACGATTTCTATGTCTAGTTGCTTTAGTTGCCGTAAACGCTCTCTGTTCTCTTTCAATCTGTTAAAATTGGGTATCGGAACTTCTTCTTTTTTGTCTTTTAGTTGCTGTAAACGCTCTCTGTTCTCTTTCAATCTGTTAAAATTGGGTATCGGAATGCACTGACCTCTTGGCGTCTGTTGACTTTCTTTCTTTGGGTTTATAGCAGATTCGTTGTTATTGATTTTTTCTTTCGTTATTAGATTAAGTTTCGGAAATTGCCTATCCATCGTTATGGTTATAAATTCTTTGTCGACGCTAGCTTCTGCTGCTGCTTTTTCTCTATTTCCTCTTTTACATTTCCTTCGAAGCATCTCATCTGATACTTGCATAATTTTCGCCGCTGTTTATCTTCATTGATCCACTGAAACTCATTGTAAGCGCTTGATTTTAAACCATGTAAAAATCCAAATGAGGCAAGTGAAAATATATATATAACTCTAATTTGGTATACTGGGTAGGATACTGGAAATAAGATAATAGTTGCAAAAGATGTCAATAAAAAGGAAATATTTATGTAAGAAATTAATTTAAAGTGATCCCTAGCACAATGACTAGCTTCACGGTTTTTCATATTTAAGTATGCAAGCATACCACAGGCTAAACCAACAATAATAGTAGGTGTCCCAAGTCTTTTTACTTGGCTTGCTCCTAGCCGCTGCACCCATTTGAGGGCATTACCTGCTCTGGAAACATAAAGCATAATAAAATCATTCCATTGAGTTTTTAGTTCTCAATGTAAAATTTTTAGTCAATATTATTTTAATTGTCAAGTTTTTTTATTTTTACCGAGATAGTCTCATAAAACCTCCAAAGCACGGATACCCCTCGCTTTAGCGCTGACAATTACCCACAAGTCATCTCAGATCAGCAATTCCCATTAAATAAATTTTCGCAAATACTGGGAGAAGAGCTATATTTTTTGAATCAAAGTGAAGAGCAGCTCCATAGAGCTGTTCGAGCTTTGATCCAAAAAAGATGAAATTTTATGTAGATGATAATTGGAAATGTTTATGAACATTCCCTGCGAGAGTCACTTGAAATCTCGAAAAAACAGACTGTTCAACCTTCTACGCAGAGCTGGTGAGAAATACGGGTTAGGAGCCCCAAAGCTGCATTAAGTGATGGATTCTTGATTGATTTTACGAACCGCCATGGTACGGGTCCGTATGCCTGGTGGTGTGGGAGGGAAAGCCCGTGAGGGCCTCCCTATCCCAATCGTCAATTCTCTATATCGCCTACTACCTGTGAGTGCGACCTATGGGTATTTAGAGGGATTTTCAATTTTTTTCATGCTTGAAACGGAAAAATGGGCACATACTTGGAGAAAGTAAGGGCCATTTTTCCGTTTCAAGCGGGGGAAAAAGAAAAATTCAAATCAATATCCATGAACCTATCCGTAAATGAAAATCTTCTTGCTTTTCACTCTTTCTGCATCTTTCTGGAAGCTGATTTGTTCCCCTTGTCTCATGGACAATGTGTACAAATCAGCTTCCAAAAATTTGCTAGAAACCTGGTAAAACCCAAAAACACTTTCATTTACGGATAGGTTCATAGGTCGCACTCACAGGTACTATAGAAAAAGGCGCTGATTGACTGGAATCAAAATCAACTCTTACAAAAGCGCAATTGGGAATTAAAAAGGCGCTCATTTCGCACCGACTGACTGTCGCCAGAAAAACCTTCATTGCTCTTCCATGGGAAAAGATAGCGACCGTTTGATCGGGATGCTGCTCACAAATTTCCACAAGTTTTTTCCACATTCTTTGCTTCACATGGTTCAGCGTTTCTGCTCCCGGAACAGCCACATAATTCCATCTTTCTTCACGCAAAGGATAGAGCCTATCGAGCTCATGAGCCGCCTTTCCATACCTTGCCTTGACATCAATTATTTTCATTCCCTCTGCTAAGCCAAAATCACGTTCTTGCAAATCAGAAGAACAACGAACCAATAATCCATACTTTTCAGCACATGGCAATGCAGTTTCATAGGCGCGTAAAAGATCCGAAGAGTAGATAGCCGCAACCTCTGGATACACGCCTTTTAGTTTTGCCGCTAAGCTCTTCGCTTGAGCTTTTCCCGTTTCATTAAGTGGCCGATTGCTGGCTCCTTGTACGAGATGTTGCCGATTCCAATCTGTCTCGCCATGTCTTGCTATAAGCAAGGTCGTTTGACTTGCATAAGAGAGGTTCACAAAAAGCAAAAGAAAATTGAATAAAATAAGCACTGTTTTCATAAAAAATGACTCCGATGAAACTATCCCACTCAAACAATCGTTTGAGTGGGATAGTTTCATAAAACGTTCTACACAACTTGGGTTTAGAAAGAGCTCAGTTCTTAGAAGAGTTCTGCTTTTGGAAAGCAACCCACTTGAATCTATGAGCAAAAAATTCAAGAAACCTCAAAAAATCGTTGAGTGGGATAGCCTCATCGGGGACAAGCCGCCAGGACTTCTATCCAACACAATAGCAAACTATTGCGTATGCGTTATTTGAAACCCAAGTTGTGTCGTATCATCGCTCATCTAAAATTCTGTTTTTTTACCTGTCTAAGGGGTGAGTTTTCACCTACTTTATTCAGGTATGCTAAAAATTCACCCCTTAGAGGCTCCTACGCAAAAATTGCTTTCGAAGGGAAATTTGATGATTTTGACTTGATAACTACTTTTTGTAAATTGACATATCCTGCTAATGATAGGCAATTTACAAAAAGTAGTTATCAAGGACAAAAGCGCGAATTTCACTCGAAATGGAATTTTGCGTAAGCAGCCTCCTTAGACAAGTAAAAAAACAGAAAATTGATCTGAGCAACTCTACCACACAAACTTGGGTTAATTGTCTGCAAGATTACCGATGTCCTTAAGGTGATTCTTATACACCTGGGTATTTTCGAAACTATCTATACCGTAAGCTTCGACATCAGTACACGCCTTCCTCGTCTCTCTAATAATCAAGCTCTCTAAGGGCACCCTTCTTCCAGTTGCTTCATCAGTGACTTCAACTTGACCAAACTTCCCTTCGCCTAGCCCTCCTAGGTCGACATCTCGATCGTAGACGTTACGGTGACGAAGAGTCGATGGGTTATAAGCTGCATTGTTAAGAAGAAACGCCGTCCCAGTAGAGGGCTTTGACAAGGCACCTAGACAATTAGCATGGTGATACTCTATATGCTCTAACCGTATTGGATTTTCTAGTTTTCTTTCAATGTCTGCAAGCCTAAGGCTGCCGTTATTATCTAGTACCCTTGGTCGTTCGTTAAGGTGATAAATTAAACCACCGACAGCATTGGAAACCTCAGAGTTCTCCTGAGTGCTTGATCTATAGTTTTGCTTATCTTTAAAGAGATGTGGGATAAGGCCGAAAAAGACGCGTGGGCGTTCAGCGTTTTCTTTAGTAAATTCCTCATGCATTCCTTGCGCAGAATTTCGCGCTAACGTTCTAATATATTTTGCATTGCCGCTTTCCATAATTTCATACCCAGTCTTCTTCTCAGCGGGCTGCCCATCGGGACTAAACACCTCATGCTTTGTACTTAACTCCATTAAAGTCCAGTCAATTGCAGCTAAACTTGCTTGCTCAACTTCATTTTTTGCCTGCATAAGTGATCGAAGTTCCTGTTGAAGCTTATAACGCGCTTTAATATCCTGCACCATTGTATTTTTTTCTTGCTCTTCAAGCGCTTTCTTTTTTTCATTGACTGCATTTTTTAAAACAACTAACGTTCGCTGCTGAATGATTCTCGCCATGTGCATTTTCTTTCGGACTTCCAGCCCACTATCTGTCAAAATAAGCTTCTGACCTTGCTCTTCGACTAAACCTTCGCGATTATTGTTCCTAAAAGCTCGATCTACTCGATCCTCGCTCTTAACCGATCCGCCGTGGAGAAAATTCTTCACCTTTTTAGAAGTATCTAGAAAAGCATGCTTGCCCATCCGATCGCCGACGCCAGCCGCAGAGTTTAACTTGGGCTTGACGCGTTTTCTCATCAAATGACGTGTCGATGCACAAATTTCCTTAAGTTTCGCATGCTTATGGTTGATCGCATTAAAAATTTCCAAAGCAACCGCTTTGTCTGCGTCGGAGGTGACGCCACTTCTCTCAATTCGCGCTTTAAATTTATCAGCAGTCCAATTTTCATCCAAAGCGCGATAAATGATACTGAAAACTTTATCTCTTTTTTCTTTATCGCTCCCCCCTGGGTATTTACCAAAGGTTGTACCCCCAAGCATTTCTTCTAAAGATTTAGCGTTGTAACATTCCCTAAGTCTATTAAGGGCCTCTATACGGTCATCATGCTCTCTTGTAGAGATCAATCGGCTCACTTCTTTCTCAATCCTATTTTTCAATTTCTTATGCTTAGCGTACACGTTATCATCGCCAATCCGCTCCTTATATTTATTTTCAAAATCCGCTAACTCTGAAGGTGAAGCTTCTGTTTGAACTAGTTTTTCACGCTGAATCAATAAATCCAAAACATCTTGAGGATTACTGACGCCGTACCGACGAGCGACCGTTTTAATAAATGAATCCCTGGGACTCTCTTTGCCCAAAGGAGCTTTAGGGTTATCTATGTAGTATTTAAACAGCGATTTTTTATCGGCAAGATCATAATCCTTTTTATACCCACGGGCATTGATTGCTTTGAAAACTTCAAGCCCCGCTTGTATTTCGCTCTCATTAAATCGCCCAGTGCTTCTGAATCGTTGTTCAAGGAGGGAATTCGGCCATTTCTCAATAAGACCGTGCTTAATCAAAGTAAAAAATCTTTTTTTGCTTAGGCTATTTCTCCCTGTAAGGCGGCTCGCAGAGAAACGCGTATTTTTTTCGAGAATCTTTTGCAAAGATAATCCTTCGGAGTATTCACTCCTAAGATCCTTCATCGCGTCTACAGGATGCCGGAACATTCTTTCATGGCAGAGCTCATCTGCTTTTGTCTTAAATGCCTGCTTTATTTCTTCAAGTTTTTCGAACAAAAAATGATCGCCGACTCGTTGCTTATAGGCTTTTGTGAGATTATCCTTCTCCTCTTGACTAGCATTTTTGTCTTCCAGTTCTTGCATTGCAATCGCATAATCTATGACAACAAGCGGATTATCGATCCCATATTGATTCGCTATTCTTTGAATAAATGACGACTCGTCGCGAGGCTTGACTAAAGGAACGTTTTTGTTTTTCTTGTGGTACTCAAACATCGCGTTCTTATCAATACGGGTAATTGCGTTATTTGTGAAGTTATATGCGATAGGCTCGCCTCTTAACCCCAAAGCGTCTTTTAAATCAAAAAAATTCTTTTCGACTTTATTTTGCTCTTCTTGCTCTTCGATGCTCAATGGTCTGATAAAAGAAGCCCGACTTCCATCTAGCTTAACGCTCACTCGGTCAAGACTCTCATCTCTAGGGGCTTTTGTTTCATTTTTATTTTCCGTCGATGAAGACCCTCTACCCGACGAAGAGCGTCTACTACGTCTACGACTCTTATTACCTCTATAACGCACACGCGTATTATCTCTAGAACGCGTATTATCTCTAGAAATCTCTTGCCCTGCTCCGCTTCCAGAACCACGGCGATTCACATTAACTGAAGATCCTTGATTCCCACGAATAGGTTGATTCCCGATATCGATATCATTATCATTATCATTCTCATCGCTGCTAGAAGCTTCATCTTGATGTTGGTTAAAACCGGGAAGTTCGCTCTGACCACCATCCTCATTATCGGTCTCATTATCGGTCACAGAATCGCTTCTATTACCTATCGACAAGTTACCGTCATTAAATTCCCAATCGGGATCCCACTCTTTTTCTTCCATGTGTCTACCACTAAAATCGTTCTCATCTTCGTTCCGTATCTCTCGTAGTTCGAATCTGGCAATTTTGTTATTTTCGAAAAGCTCATCTTCTAGCTCGTTCTCAAACTCATTGTTGTTGTTTTCGTTCGAAATGAGTGTAGTATCATCATCATCATCATCGCTGCCAACACCTGTATGGGAAGATTGGTTAAACATGGAAGATCCTCCATGAACACCATTCTCATTATTGATCATAGAATTGCGTCTATCACCTATCGACAAGTTACCGTCATTAGATTCATCATCGGTCCCCCACTTTTGTTCTCCTAAGCTTTCATAACCAGAATCGGTCTCATCTCCGTCCTGTATCTCTCGTAGTTCGAATATGTCATTTTTGTCATTTTCGGAAGACCCATCTTCTATCTCTAAACGCACATCATGTGCTTGGTTGTTGCTGCTGGTTGGGCGTTTATTCCGCTGCTTATTTTTTATTTTTCTATGTTTAAGCATTAACCTATTGTTTTCACTATCCATATCGATGTTATTATCATCATATGGGAGTTCCAAAATAGCAAGCTTGGGAGTTGTCTGAAATGCCGAATGACTGGCCTGGCTATTAGCAGCACGCCGTATTTGACCTCCATTAGAAATATTCGCAACTGCACGGCTTTTGTTAATAGATTCAACGTTTTGATTACCCCTGACTGCGATGCAAAAGATCTCTGTTTTAGCAACTTTATCCGTGTTATTCTCAACATCTGATAAAACTTTGTCTTCGATCTGTTGTTGTGATAAATTTTCAGTATCTGATTGATGGTCTAAATGAATACCATTCCCATATATTGTAGCCATAATTACTACCTTTTTATTAATTATTACTAACTTAATTATAACACAAAAATAAATTTACAAAAATTTAATTTAAAAAATATTACATAAACG
>JBCCHO010000018.1:0-15407 GCA_039028715.1 Chlamydiota bacterium
AAGGTTGAACAGTCTGTTTTTTCGAGATTTCAAGTGACTCTCGCAGGGAATGTTCATAAACATTTCCAAGAGAGTTACTTGGAATATTCGGGAACACAGATGTTTCAAGCTTTCCCAGAGGCTGGTGAGAAATACGGGTTAAGTTTCCGCGCACAATAAATTCAGGTGCTGCAATGACCTTGCCGATACAGCCACAAGAAAGAGGCGAAAAAAGTGTGTCGATCTTTGTTGCGTGTTGGGGATCAACTGTTATGACGAGCCGGCTGGCCGATTCCGAAAATAGGAGATAGCGATCCTCAGTGATTTCTTCTTGGGGGATAGCGTTCAGGTCAATTTCGACTCCCAAATTGCCGGCAAGAGCTGACTCAACTAAACAAACGGCGAGTCCGCCATCGGAACAGTCATGGCAAGAAGCAACCCACCCTTGTTCGATCGCGGCATGCACCTTGGCATAGTTTTCGCGGGCTTGGTTGGCGTTGACTTTTGGCATCACGCCGCCAGTGAGTTGATGCATCGCAGCGTATTCCGAACCTCCGAGCTCTTGTTTTGTAATTCCAATGATATAGATAAGATCACCAGCGCATTTGACATCCATCGAAACTGCTTTTGAGATGTCGGGGATTTTGCCGAGAGCAGAAATCAGCAGGGTAGGTGGTATTGCGATTTCAATCGCGCCTTGTTTGTAGCCGTTTTTCATGCTGTCTTTTCCCGAAATAATTGGAGTCTTGAAAGCAACAGCGTAGTCGTAAAGACCTTTTGCAGCGCGCACGAGCTGGCCCATTCTGTGAGAATCAGATGTGGGGTCAGGCCAGCAAAAATTATCTAGAATTGCAATTGACTCCGGGTCGCAACCGACAGCGACTGCGTTGCGTATTGCTTCGTCGATAGCATTGGCCGCCATGTGATAAGGATCAAAATCACTCCATTTAGGGCAAATGCCATTGGCGAGAACAATGCCGATCTTTTCCGCCCAGGTTTCGCGTGGCAGGATCACAGCAGCATCTCCAGGCCCTTCGGCTGTTTTTCCTTGAAGCGGCTTTAAAACGGTAGCTCCTTGAACCTCGTGGTCGTATTGACGAACAATCACTTCTTTGCTGCAAACGTTATAGCGGCGCAGTAGCTGGTGCAAGTCGGTGCTAAGTGCGCTTTTTGGCAGCTGAAAGAGTAGCTCTTCTTTTGGATTAAATACAGCCGAGTAGTGCATTTGCGGATTGCCGTGATGAAGAAAAGAAAGTGATAGAAAGGCAACTGTTTGATCGTTGTAAACGATGTGAAACATCCCTGTATCGGTAAATAGGCCAATAGAGACAATATCAACCTCGTGTTTTAGAGCAAGTAAGCGCATCGGGTCAACTGACTCTTGAGGCACAGCTAGAGTCATTCTTTCTTGCGACTCACTGACGAGAATTTCCCATGGCTTGAGGAACTCGTCTTTTAAAAGTGCGCGGTTGAGATGAATTTCGCAGCCGTTGGATAGCTCGGCAAGTTCACCGATCGATGATGAAAACCCGCCGGCGCCATTATCTGTAACGGCGCGGAAGAGGTTGTGATCGCGCGCTTCGAGCAAAAAGTCAGTTAATTTTTTTTGGGTAAATGGATCGCCGATTTGGACAAGGCTTGTTGGGCTATCTAGCGTAAGCGTTTCCGATGATAGGGTCGCTCCGTGGATGCCATCTTTACCTGTCCTGCCGCCGATAATGACAATGTGATCTCCTGGGTGGATCTCTTTTTTTGCCGCTGAGAGGCCATTAATCTGAGCTGGCATAATGCCTACAGTACCGCAGTAGACAAGAGGTTTGCCTAAATAGCGATCGTCAAAAAGAAGGGCGCCATTGACTGTTGGCACCCCACTTTTATTTCCCCCGTGTTCCACTCCGCGACGCACGCCTTCTAAGATGCGTTTAGGGTGCAGCAAGCCTGCGGGTAATGGCTGACTGTAGTTGGGTGGTGCAAAGCAAAAGACATCGGTATTTGCCAGCAGACGGGCTCCTTTCCCGGCGCCCAAAATATCGCGGTTAACGCCTAAAATGCCTGTTAATGCGCCACCGTAGGGGTCGAGAGCAGAGGGCGTATTGTGCGTTTCGACTTTGTAAGCGAGCAGATACTGATCGGTCAGCCGAATGATTCCCGCGTTATCATCGAATACTGAAACAAGCCAGGGGCAATTAGGGGCGAGCTTTGCCGTTGCTGCTCGAATATAAGTCGCAAATAGACTATCGATCATTTCTTTTTTTGTCCCTTCTGTGTAGTCGATGCGGGCGTGAAAAATTTTGTGCTTGCAATGCTCGCTCCACGTTTGAGCAAGCGCTTCAATTTCGACATCAGTCGGTGAGTCAGATAAGCCGACGGCAGCTCTTTTTTCGATCACTTCGCTCTCTGAGAAATAGCGCTTGAGCGTTTGCATTTCCAGTAACGTTAAAGCCAAGCAGCGCTTTTGGCTCAACGCCATAAGAGCGTCGTCGTCAATGTTGAGATCGATCGCCTTTACTAGCCCGGATTTTTCACAAGGTTTAAGCCCCTTCTCTGCGGAAATAGATTGAAATCTCGAAAAAACGGTCTGCCCAACCTTTTTGCAGAGCGTGTGAGAAATCCGGACTAGCCAAGGCCGTTTTGGCTGGCAGAAAATGGTTTCAATGAGTGGATTGGCAAAAAATTCGGTGGCGATTGCTGTCACTTCTTGTAATGTTAATGTTCCATTAAGGTGATACCGAGTGATAGCGGTGACTGTTTCTTTTTTTTCAAACTTTACCCCTAAATAGTCTTCGATAAGCAGTTGAACGGTTTTTCCCGCGTTATCGGTCAAACCAGGTTTTAATGAGACCTCGACGATCCAGTCAGAGTCAATTGGGCTATTGTCTTCTGTTAACGAGGCGGACTCGATAATAGGATCAATCAGAGTATGCTCAGCAATGGCAGAGAGTTGGTCGGGGGACAATGGCTTTTGGATTTGGTACACTTTGGTGATCGCAAGTGCATCGATGGAAAGGGAGGTGAATTTGCGGATGGCATCGATCAGTCTTTTGGCATGGGGAGTGATGTCGGTGATCTTTTGGGTGATAAAAATACGCGAAGTGAGCAGGGTCATTGTATCGCAACTCCTTTCCCTGCGATGATCGAGCCAATGACCGGGTATTCGGGGATTTTTTTCGCTTCGTCAGCACTGAGAATCACCGCCATGCCAATTCCCATATTGAACACGCGATACATTTCTTTGCTAGTGACAGCGCCCTCTATTTGGATCCACTGAAAGACAGCGGGAATATCCCAAGAAGATGGCGTAAGCAAAGCGCCTAGTCCTTTGGGGAGTATACGCGGCACATTTTCGATCAGCCCACCGCCAGTGATATGGGCCATTCCCTTTATTGTGCATCGCGTGCTTAGCTGATCGATTTCTCGGACATAAATCTTTGTCGGTGTTAGCAGGTCACATGGGGCTTGGCACTTCGAAGCCAAGACTTTTCTTACCAGAGAAAAACCGTTGCTGTGAAGGCCGTTTGAGGGCAATCCAATGATTAAATCACCTAGCGCAATCGTTTTGCCATCGATTAGCTGCTTTTTTTTTACAATGCCGACTGCAAAACCAGCGAGATCGTAGTCTCCTTGATGGTAAAAGCCGGGCATTTCGGCTGTTTCACCGCCTAAGAGAACGCACTTTGCTTCGCGACAACCGTTAGCGATTCCCTGTAAAACTTTTTCCGCTTGATCGACAATGAGCTGTGTAGTGGCGTAGTAATCCATGAAGAACAGTGGTTGTGCCCCTGTTGTGATCAGGTCATTAACGCACATAGCGACGAGGTCGATGCCGACCTGGTCGTGGCGGTTGTTTTCAATAGCGAGCTTTAACTTGGTTCCTACACCATCGGCCGCTCCGACTAAAAAATGATCTCCCCATGGGTAAAGACCGCCAAAGCCACCGATTTCCGGGGCGAATGTTTGAATCTTTTTGACAAGGGCAGCGCCGCTAGAAAGATCAACGCCACAACTTTGGTAATCCATCACTTTCTCTTAAAAACAGGGTTAAACCCGGATTTATCCCAAGCTCTGCAAAAAGGCTTAAGCAGAGACTTCCCGCAAAATTCCATTCCGAGCAAAGTTCGCGCTTTTAAATTCGATGACCTCTTTGCGGCGACAAGCGATTTTTGCGGGGAGCCTCTTGTGAGAAATCTGGGTAAAAGCTTGCAAGGCACTTCATTATAGAATTTTTTCTTGATTTATAACAAAAATTATTTGAATGATAACTCCGTGAGTTTTCAATTTTTTGTGAGGATTTTGCCGCCATGTCTGCACTAGCATCTTCTTTTATTCCCGAATTGGGCGCCCCGTGCCGAGGGAAAGTTAGAGATATTTACGACGGGGAGCAAGCACTAATGATGATCGCAAGTGACCGCATTTCTGTGTTTGATCGCACACTTAACGAGCCGATTCAGGGGAAAGGGAACGTGTTAACTGAGCTTTCTCGGTATTGGTTTGATCAAACGAGCGACCTTATTTTAAATCACATGGAATCGATGCCTGATCCTAGAGTGATGATCGTGAAAAAATGCCGCCCACTCATGGTAGAAGTGATTGTTAGGGGGTATCTCGTCGGTTCGCTTTGGCGAGACTATCAGGCGGGCAAAAGAGAAAAATGTGGCGAGCCTATTCCAGATGGGCTAAAGGAAAATGATCCGCTACCGCAGCCTCTCCTCACACCGACAACGAAAAGTCAAGGCGGCCATGACGAAGATATCACGAAAAAAGAGTTGATTGACCAAAAAATTGTCACAAAAGACCATTGGGAAGAGATCGCTTCAATCGCTTTTAAGCTCTTTGAGCGCGGACGCGCAATTTTAAAAGAGCGCGGCGTGATTTTAGTTGATACGAAATACGAATTTGGAGTTGATGCTGAAGGGAAGCTAAGGCTAATCGATGAAATCCACACGCCTGATTCGTCTCGGTTTTGGTTTCAAGAAGATGTCGCGATTCAAGAACTGCGGTTCCCCGATAAAGAATTTGTCAGGCAGTGGGCGCGGTCGATTGGCTTTACTGGCGAAGGAAAAGTGCCGCCAATTCCCGAAGCGATGCAAAAAAAAATCAAAGAAGAATATGCCAAAGTCTTTCGAAAAATCACGGGCAAAAGCCCGCAGCAAGAAGCTGCATCGACTGGGACAATGGTGGTGCGCAACTTAAAGCGCGCGGGACTCATTCGGGGAAAGTTTGTCTTGATCCTCGCCGGTAGCGAAAAAGATCAACTTCACATCGATAAAATAGAAGCGACCTTAAGCGAAGCTGGAATTCCCCAACGCACGATTGTAGCGTCGGCACACAAGCATCCGGCAAAAGTGGCGCAGCTCATCGCAGAGTACAACGCTTCGCTAGAGCCGATCGTCTGCATTACAGTTGCGGGCAGAAGCAATGCCCTGTCCGGCGTTGTCGCTGCGAATTTGCGCTGGCCGGTGATTGCTTGTCCGCCATTTAAAGATCACGCTGATTACTTGACCAATATCCACTCCTCGCTCCAAATGCCCTCTCTCGTACCCGTTATGACAGTGGTCGATCCGAAAAATAGTGCCTTAGCCGCAGCTCGGATCTTGCAAACCATGAATGTTGACCTTTAGAGGTGCTCAATGAAAATCTTGGTCATTGGAAGTGGCGGACGTGAACACGCGCTTGTCAGCACTTTTGAGCGACAAGGCCACACAGCTTATTGCTTGCCCGGAAATGCTGGAACTGCTTTTCCCTGCGAAAGAGATTGTAGCGGGCTAGCGCGCACTTCTCACCAGGCGCTTAAAAAGCTCAAAGCAGACGATTCTTTGAATCAAAAGAAGTTCGCTGATTTTGCCAAAGATCACGCCATCGATCTGACCGTTGTTGGCCCTGAGCAACCCCTTGCCGATGGAATTATCGATTACTTTATTCAACAGCGATTGCCGATCTTTGGGCCGACGCAGCAGGCGGCGCGTCTCGAGAGCAGTAAAGTGTGGGCCAAACGGTTTCTCAAAAAGTATGCAATTCCTACTGCTGATTATGTGATTGTGGATAGTGACCAAGTCGCTTTACCGTTAATTCAACAACAACTCGAACTTCAACAGTCAGTTGTGATCAAAGCCGATGGATTGCGAGCGGGCAAAGGCGTCTTTGTCTGTACTCACCTAGAAGACGCTCTTTCAGCCTGGAAAACAATGCAGGGAAAGGCGTTACTAGAAGAAAGGCTCGTTGGGCCAGAAGTGTCTGTTTTTGCTCTTTTCGATGAAAATCACTGGCTTCCGATGCTCCCCGCACGAGATTATAAGCGACTTTTAGATGGAAATCGCGGTCCAAATACAGGGGGAATGGGAGCATATGTGTGTCAAATGCCAGTTTCCCAAGACATCCTTGCGATCATAAGCCGAACGCACAAGGCATTGCAAAAAGAAGCGATCTGTTATCGCGGCTTATTGTATTTCGGCCTGATTGAAACCGATTCCGGTCCAAAAGTACTCGAATTCAATTGCCGTTTTGGCGATCCAGAAACTCAGGCGTTGCTTCCCCTACTAAAATCAGACTTAGCCGAGGCAATGCTCTCAGTGTGCCACGGACAATTGAGTCAACAGCGTTTGGAGTGGAAACAATGTGCCAGCGTCTCTGTTTGCATGGCCTCTCAAGGCTACCCAGCTGCTTATCAAACTGGGTTTGTGATCGAAGGGCTTGAAGAAGTCGCAACAGCTGAAGACGTCACTGTTTTTCACGCGGGAACAAAAAAGAACGTTCAAGGACAAACCGTCACTTCTTCGGGGCGTGTGCTCAGTGTCACAGCTCTGGGGCGCTCTCTTGAACAAGCAGCACAAAAAGCGTATGCCCATGTAGAAAAGATCAGGTTTGTCAAAGCATTTTATCGCAAAGATATCGCGGTAGAATCTGTCGGCAATCCACTTTCTAACTCGGGTTAAGACACAACTCGAGTTTCTAATGTTAGCCCGATCGAGTAGTGATGGAATTTGCTATGAAAACAAGTCGAACATGCAATCGGCCGCTTGAAGTTGTAGTTTTTGGCTCTGGAGCGGGAACGATTCTCAAAGAATTGCTGCGAGTAGAAACCCAATCCCGCTGTCCGCCGTTTGTCATCAGGGCGCTATTTACAGACTGTCAATGCCACTTTGAAACGATTGCGCGTAAACACCATCTTCCCCTTATCTACCACCCATTTAACGAGTTTTTTCAGCGAGCTGGTGGCAAAGAGAAGCGAGATCAAGATCTTCGCGGCCAGTATGATGAAAAAAATGCCGAGCTCCTTTTATCGCTCGCGGCAAAGCAGCGGTTCTCGATCGACCTCATTTTTCTTGCTGGATACATGAGGCTCTTGTATAGTCCACTCATCGAACGGTTTAAGCACAAAATTCTCAATGTTCATCCAGCAGATCTTACAGAAAAAGACAGCCGCGGGCGCCGGCGTTATGTCGGTAAAAACGCCGTCTTCGAGGCTCTTATCAGTGGGAAAACAAAAACCCGCTCATCTGTTTTTTTTGTCGATGCAGGAGTCGATACCGGTCCGATGCTCGTTTCTGGTCCGTGGGTGCCCTATACGGGGACATTTCCAGTCACGCAAGCAGCAGCAGCGCAGCACCAAGAAAAGCAAAAAAAAGCGAGCGACTTTCCAGCGACAATTCAAGCGCTGAAGCTAATAGCGGCGAACCGGGTTGTACTCAATCGCGAAGATAAAGTGATGATCGATGGCGTTGTACAAGGAGACGGTGGCTATCAAATGGAGAGGAGTGTATGTGCGGAATCTTAGGAATGATTGGGAAAGAGCCTATGATTGCTTCGATGCAATCTGGGCTGCTTCATTTGCAGCATCGGGGCCAAGATGCAGTAGGCATCTTTGTCTTTGACTCTCAGAAAGAGGCATCGGCGCTGAATAAACAGCTCGGAACACTCAAGCAGGAGATGTCTTTTTCGTTAGCTGACGCTGACTGGGGACTTGGCCATCTGAGATACTCTACTATTGGAAAAGGGCGGCTACAAGACGCTCAACCAATTTATAACGAAGGAGTAGCAGTGGCTTACAACGGAAACATTGTGAACTATTTGCCGCTGAAACGGAGCCTTGAACGAGAAAAAGTTGCGATCAAGACTTGCTGCGATGCTGAAATCATTCTCCACTTGTTTAAGCGAGCCCTTCGATCTCATCGCCCGCTGTTTGCCGATATTGTTTTTGCGGCAACAGAGGTGCAAAAGCAGGTTTTGGGCTCGTATTCGATCCTTTTTTTGATTGAAAAAGTAGGAATGGTCGCAATCCGCGATTCTTCGGGGATTCGCCCCTTTTTATTTGGCGTTCGCGGTAAAGACTACGCCTTTTCTTCAGAAAATTACCCTATAAAAGTATTGGGCTTTCAAACGATCACTGATATTGCTCCCGGGGAAATTGTATTTGTCGATCACAAGCTGAACTTGCACCGCCAAATGGGCATTCAAAAAAAAAGAGCTCATTGCAGCTTTGAGTATAACTACTTTTCGCGTCCTCATTCGGTTCTCGATGGACGAGAAGTCTATAGCGTTCGCGTTGAATTGGGCAAACAACTTGGAATCAAGATCAAGCGGGAAAACCTTTTTATTGACGCTGTCATTCCGATTCCGGCAACCGCTTCGCCAGCGGCGATTGCTGTTGCAAAAGTGTTGGGCACAAGTTACGAAGAGGGATTTGTCAAACAGGGATATGTTGGGCGCACATTTATCATGGCAAAGCAAAGTACGAGAAAAAAAGCGGTTGCCCAAAAACTCGTGCCCATTGGCTCTGTGTTTAACGGGAGAAACGTTCTTCTCGTCGATGACAGCATTGTTCGAGGAACCGTGTCCGAACGCGTTGTGTGTCTTGCGCGCGAAGCGGGGGCGTGCAAGGTCTACTTTGCCTCGACGTTTCCCCCCATTCGCCACCCCTGCTTTTACGGCATTGACTTTCCTTGCGAAAAAAGCCTCATTGCCGCTGGAAAAGCGGTCGACGAGATTGCAGCCGAAATTAAAGCCGATGCGCTTTTCTATAATGGAGTTGCTGAAGTCCAAGCAGCGCTTGGAATGCGCGATTTATGTACGGCTTGTTTTACCGGCAAGTACCCGACGTTGCTCGACGGGCATGATGAGCTCAAAAAGCTTCGCAGAAAAGACCTTACCTAGCCCGCATTTCTCACAAGGCTCTGGAAAAATTTGGAGCCTCTCCAAGGAGCTCTTTTGGAAATGGTGACAACCATTCCCTGCAAGATCTCCTTGAAATCTCGAAAAACAGATGCTCCAAATTTTTCCAGAGCCTTGTGAGAAATGCGGGTTAAGCTTTTTAGCAGAGCTTGTGAGAAATACGGGCTAGTCCAAGGAGGAAAGCACCTTTTGCACTCTAGCCCGGGTTTCGCCCGTCAGAGGGGAGTCTATAATCGTTAGTGACAAAGTCATCAATAGCTTCTGGCGTCTTGAGCTGCTGAATAAACAAAAGGTCATCGCCTTCTAGCGTTCTTTTTTTCAAAAGAGCTTCTACGACCACTTCGATAAGAGCTTTATTATCTAGTAGAATTTTTTCTACCCTTTCTGTTTGCTTGTTAATAATAGCTGCGATTGCTTCTTTGCAAGCACCATCTAGCGCATCTCTATTGATATTGCCGAGCGGAGACATTCCCCATAACATGACCATATTGCGGGCAATAGCGGTTGCTTTTTTGAGATCGTCGCAAGCGCCTACGGTGCGATCTTGGAAGCGCAATTTTTCAGCAATTGTCCCTGCTAAAAGAACGGCAATCATAGCTTGTAGCTCTTTTTCGGAAGTGTGCCCGCTAATACCATCAAAACCTGTTGATATGGTGAACCCATCGCTATCGCCGTGAGGGGTAATGGTGATTCTACTTATTTCGCCTGGATAATCTTCTAATAACCACATTAAAATAGCATGGCCAACTTCGTGATAAGCAGTAATCATTGTTTGTTTTTCTGTCCGGTTATGGGCTGTCATTTTTGCTCCAAGGAGGATCTCATCAAAAGCTTCCTTTAGTAGAGCTTCCGAGATCACCTCTTTACCTTCCATAGCTGCTTTACAAGCTGCAGCTTGCCAAGCAATCGCAATATGCGCCCCAGTTGCGCCGGGAATATTTTTGGCAATCGCTGCGAAGTTGATACCAGGCTCAATTGGGTGATTTTTGCTGTACCTCTTGAGCAGCTTTTCTCGTGCAGAAGTTTTGGGCGGGGGGACATGTATTTTATTATCGAATCTCCCTGGACGTATAAGAGCAGGCTCAATTTGATCGAGATAGTTGGTCGCGGCGATAACAATCACGCCGTCGTTTTCATTAAACCCATCTAGCGCTGCTAGAAGAGCATTGATCCCTTCATTTTGGGCATTGCCTTGGATTCCAAATGATTTAGTGCTAAACATATCAAACTCATCGATGAAAATAATTGAAGGGGCATTTTTTTTGGCATCGTCAAATAGTGCTCGAATCAGCGCTGCTTCTAAACCGATGAGTGGCTGCTTGAGCTCTGTTGCATTGACGACATAGAAGGTCGCATGCGCTTCACCGGCAACCGCTTTTGCCAGCATCGTTTTGCCCGTTCCAGGAGGGCCGTATAACAAAATGCCTTTGGGCCCTTTTGCACCCACTTTATCAAATGGAGCGGGGTCTTTGAGATAAGCACAGGTTGTTTCAAAGAATTTTTTTGCCGCGTCAGCTCCTACTACGTCTGATAATTGGCATTCAATGTCTCCTGGCTGATAGATTGTGAATTTTGCTGAGCTTAGATCTATCAAATCACCTATCAAATCATCTAAGGTGTTCTCTGAACTCTTTAATAAAAGGGTATTTTTTATTGAGCGCATCAAATCTGAGCAAGTCAATTCATTTCGGAAGTGGTAGCATGCTGTGCATGCCGCTTTTGTGATAATACTTTCTATTATTGGGTAGGGCAGTCCTTGGCATAGCCCTGCCAGGTCATCGAGGGTAATGTCTGTTGCTAAAGACAGATGTCTTTTCTTGATAGCGGCAATCAGGACTTTTTTAACATCTTCTCTATTGAGCGGGGGAGGCAATGTCAATTCTATTGCATAGGTGAATTTACCATAGACATTGGGGTACGCTTGATAAACTTCATCGATATCTTGTGGTGCGAGAACAAAAAATGCTCGACTATTGATTGCGCTGATTTCTCTGATCAAGTAAGCAAGTGCTTCCACATCATAAGAATTTGAAAACACAATGCATGGGCTTAAGGGTATGTTATCTAGGTCTATTAAGTCACAGAAGGGGACATTGGCTTGGTGCGCAATCCAGCGCGCAATATTTTGTTTGGTACCGCTGATGTTGCAATGACTATAAAGTAACAACGCTAAAGAGGCAGTTGACCCCGAACTTGAATATTTTTCTGGGTGTTTTAATTGATCGATGATAATGAAGATATTTTCGATCTGTTCTTTGGGGACTCCAAGGCACGCTAGTTCAAAGCGATCATCGAGCTCAAGCCCAGTGCCCATTCGGGGAACAACTGGCAAGGGAATAGACTGGCTATCTTTAATATTAGGAAGCTGATTTTGTGTTAATGCAGCGACTTCTTTAAAGGTTTGGTAGCTGGTGTACTGGACTTTTTGATCTTCATCGCTAGGAGGAAAGAAAGTTGTGTCTGCTTCATTTAACAAGGGTAAAGCAAAAGTTTGTTCTGAGTCTAAACCTTCTATTATCGTCATTTTTTATACCTTAATATTTTGTGATGAGACTATCCCACTAAACGATTTTTCAATCTTTTAGTGGGATAGTCTCATATACCCGAGCCGATTCAAAATGAGAAAAGGTCGGTGATTTGGAGTGATTAATTTGGGCTTATTCCCCTTGGGTTCTTATCCGGCAGGTGGATAAAACCCAAGGGAAATGCGCCCAAAGGAATCCGCCAAATGCGCTGAGATTTTTGCATTTTGAATCGGCTCGGGTATATACCCAGCCGATTCAAAATGAAAAAATATCGCCGAATTCGGCTTCAAAATGGGTATTTTAAGCCGGTTTGATAGTAAAAGTAAAAGTTTATTTTTGTGATTATGAGATAGTCTTGAGAAATTGTTATTGTTAAAATTAAAAAATTATCTTATCAACCCAAGTTGAGGCTCTTGCAAAATCTAAACAACTCGCTGGTTAACTATAGGCGAGTGTTAGCGCGCGGGCTTGATCCGCAATGTGGCTATTAGAGCTTTTTTCAAGTCCAGCCGCTTGGATCAGCGCTTGGCGTTTATAGCCGAGCAAAAAAAGAGCTTTTGCTCGATTGAGCAAAGTAAATTCATGGGTGGCGTCTATTTTCAGCGCTTGTTCGAGATAATTGAGCGCTTCTAGATTATCGCCGACTTGAAGGAGAAGAGCGCCTAGAACTTGAAGGTCATAGGCGTTATTTTTAGAAATGAGGACAAGCGTGCGAAAAAATTTAAGTGCAACTAAGTATTGGCCTTGTTTGATGTAAGAATAACCTGCTAATCGCAAGTCTTCGATTTCAGGCTCTCCCCAGTCGAGCAGTTCAGCCCATTGTGTTTGGCTCATGGGTTATCCTTTTGAATACTGACTGCGGCGGGCATTAATAGACTCGAGCAACTGATCGGACAGGCGCAAATACTCTAAAAGATCGAGCAGCGTTGCTGATTCATTGTCATCGCGGTTGTCTTCTTTTGTCAAGTCGCGATCGGTTAAAGCCGAGCTTTGACGGCGGCGCTTCTTTTTTGCTTCGACGTGTTGTCGAATTTTGTCGATTTTCGCTTGCTGGAGCTCTTCACTTCCAAGAGAAGGGATCACTTGAAATGTAAAAAGGCGCATCCGTTGTTCCATGAACCCTTTTGGAACTTGAAAAAGAGCCCAATGGCGATACCGTTGTTGAACTTGAAACAGATAATCAAACTCACTGACTAAAAAAGGAGCAGATACATCAACTCTTGTCTGCTGGGAAACAAAAGGAGACTCTTGAATAAATGCTTTATCCAGATACTCTTGATCTTGGGCCCAACGGACCGAAGGCTCAAGACCGAGATTATCAATTGTACGTGGTTCTACCATCTTTTATCTACCTAGGTTGCTTTTGCGGCGATCTTCTCTATTTTTGCCGGTTGAGGGTAAAAGAGTCAAACTTAGTCACGCCATTAGCTGGATTTTTCGGATCAAAGTAAAAACTATCCATCTGACCACTTGCTGTGTCAAGAACAGAAAAAACCGTCAATTGATTGCTTGCGATATAGGGAAGGGGATTGCCGTTTGTATCGAGCAAAGGCGCAAGTGTAGGAACAACAGGTTGGAGCTGCTCAAAGTCATTCACTTTGGAGCTATTTGATGGGTTAGAAGGGGGAGCTGGTAGTTCACTTTGATTGAGATAGGCGCCATGGGAATTTCCGACATTGGACGTTTCCAAAAAGTGCGTGCCTAAAGGAGATTCAAAGCGGCACCATAGGTGGCTATGGCCACAGCAAACAAGACTGATGCCATGATTCTCAAGAAGAGGCTTAAGGTCTCGAATGAGGTAATTGTCTTTTGGCGGATAAGAGTAGTTGACAGCGGTGATGACCCCTGCTTGATTGCGCTGAATGGTTTGGATCGGATGGGTAAAGGGCGGAACTCTATTTTCTCCGAGTGTGTGAATCGGTTCGTGGAGCAAGACGATTTTGTATTTGGCTTGTCGGCAAGCATCACTTTGCAGGGTCTTTTCGAGCCAGCGGTACTGAGCACTTCCTTTATCGATAGGCTCATAAATAAATTCTCCCCACCCCCACTTTGACCAGTCGGCTAGATTGTGAGCAGCTTCGTTATAAGCTCCATTGTGTTTATTAGCGTAGGGAGGTCTCCAAACGCGTGTTGCGTGCAAGACAATGAGATAGATATCGCCGTAGGCAACGGCATAGTACAAACTATTTTCGCGATCATTTTTGGGCAAAGAGAAAATTTCATCATAGCTTATTTGGTTGAAAGATAGCGCTTCTACTGACGTTGTTTCAGGGTCGTTACAAAGTGAAAGCAACTGCTGAGCGACTGAGCGCGGCCTGGGGCTGTTGCTATCATCACTGCCCATGATCTCATGGTTCCCAGCCGCTGAAAAAAAGTGGCTATTTTGCATGAGCGGGCCGCCGCGGTAAAGATGTTCATTGATATAAGCAGTAGCCGTGCCTTGGAGACAGGGAAAAAATCCCCGTTCGGTAGGAGAAAACCAGAGAGAGTAACTATCGGCAGTATCGGCCAAGTCGCCAGCATAGAAAATAGCATCGACTGAGCCTACTGTTTTGCTGACCAACTCAATGTTTGCCGGAACCATCGGTTTGTTTTGGTGATCTGATGTGAATAGAATTTTTAGCGGCTTGCCTTTTGGCGGTAGGGGAAAGCAGTGATAAACTTCGCTGGTAATTGCGCCGCTGTGCACTTGGTAGGGCGTTCGCTGATGGCTCACAAGCGAATCGAGAGTAGCTTCATGGCGATAAATGATTCCCGAGGGTGTTTGTGGACTTTTGATTCGAGTGAGTTGAGTTGTTGTCGCTTGAGCCCGCCTATTGAGTCCATCGCCATAGCAAACGAAATGATCTTGTGCATTGAAAGTAGTCAGCCAAACGACGTGAACCCCAGATTTTGAAGGAAGTTGTAAAAAGGGCTTTGTTAAAAGGCATTGACGATCAGTTCCAGCTTGATTCTTTGAGGATTCAAATTGCTCTTGCGAGAAATGTGCAGCGCTCGGTTCAAAAACGATTTGACCCGCAAGTGCAGGAAAAGCTGCAACCAATTTGAGCGCCAGCATAAATAGAGGTTTTTTGGTCATAAGGTGCTCCTTATTTGAGGCTATCTCACTAAACGGTTTTTCGATTCTTCAGTCTTTTTTGCTCATTTCGGGGCGATGACTTTCGCCCTCATTTCCTTGATAATGTACGAAAGTCATCGCCCCGAAATGAGCAAAAAAACAGAAAATTTATCTGAACTATCATCATACGTGGGCTTGGGTTAAAAGACTCACAGCCAATCAACGATCTTTTCTCACTAGACTCTGGAAAAATTTGGAGCCTCTGTTTTCCGAGTATTCTAAAAAGCTCTTTTGGAAATGGTTACAACCATTCCCTGAAAGACCTCAATTAGAAATCTCGAAAAACATCTTGCTTAAGCTTTTTAGCAGAGTTTGTGAGAAATGCGGGTTAAGGTGGTTCATCCGGCTAACGCGTACTGAATGTTCTTTTTATTCGCCGGATGAACCGTTAAGGTCTTCATGCATGCGATTCATTCTGAAAACTGCAAGTGGTTAATAATCAATTGTCGCCGCAAAATTCGATGATTTTGGCTCGATGACCTCTTTGCGTTAAATTGCCTATCATTAGCAGGATAGGCAATTTAACGCAAAGAGGTCATCGAGTTTAAAAGCGCGCATTTTGCTCGGAATGGAATTTTGCAAGAGCAAAGTTGAATCAATAAATTTAAGTTATTAATAAT
>JBCCHO010000019.1:0-15189 GCA_039028715.1 Chlamydiota bacterium
ACCTCATCGACACTGCGATGTGCTGCGCTGGTTTACGGTCAGGTCACAGGTGCTAGGCTTCAGTGATTCTGCGAAACTAAGTTTTTTAGTGCAGTTAGTGACACAAGATTCAATGTTAAACCTCAATGATACTCAGCCTGGAAGTCCTGACTATTACAAACAACAATACGAGCAAGAATTAGCAAATCTACCTAAGAACGCAGAAGCCGCTATTATCGTGATTATGACCGTCGTTCTCTTCACTGTCGGCGCTTATGAACAAGCCGAACAAGAGCAGGTCGGAGCAACTATGCAAATGCTCCAGAACGTTCAAGGTGAAATTTCTCAGATGCAAAACGACTTTAACCAAGTAGGGACAATCGTACAAAATGCGGCAAATGTACAGAGTGATCAAGCTCAAATAGCGGCAAATAGCGAAAAAATCAAACAGGACCATGCAGTAGTGGATCCAATTAATACTCAAATTCAAACAGACCAAAGCGATCTGTACTGGATGGAAGATCAAGGCCAACCGCAATCAGCGATTGACAAACAAATCGCTAAGATCAATTCAGAAGAAAAAGAAGCAGAGCCGTACAATGAAGAAATCGACTCATTAAATCAGCAAAACAGCCAACTAAAAAGTGAGATCGGTAATACGCCATCGTCGCAAAAAGAACAACAAGAGGAAATCAAATACGTCGATAATGCGATTGACATTGCTGTTAATATCGAAAACCAATTAGCTCCTATTGGAATTAGCCCCGAATCTAACCCATTTTCCAGCATTAGCCAATCAGTGATATCAGATATCGATACCATTTTTGATACAGCTGCTAATCCAATCGTCGAACCTGAGCCCCATGATACTACTGGACAACCAAGAAAACCTGACACCGATAACGCTCAAGGAGTCCTTAATTACTGGGTACAAGCTTGGACAACTCCTAGTAAAGGGCAAGGCGCAGGCTCCAAAACGAATTACAACGACAACACAAAATTGCAACCTATTACCGACGCTTTCAACGGCATGCAAACTTCAGTGAGTGGGTTAAACAGCTCATCGGGAACGCAACTGCAATATTGGCAGGGCGATGACCAACAAACAGATTCTCTAGACGAAACGTTGATGCAATCTTTTATGCAGCTTCTAAGTACAATTATTAGTGGCTCTAAATCAACGTAATTAATAAAAAAAAATAAAAGGACAAATAGAATGTTTATTAACAAAAACGTTCAAATGCTGCTTTGTAATTTAGCAGCAGCAGAACAGAATGCTAATACCGAGGCGTCTGAAGTATCGTCCCAGACAGGAAGCCTTGCCGGTGGAATGCTTCGAAACCTATACGCCTATTGGGAAAAGATATTAGCATCTGATTATACTACAGATTCCAACAAGCAGGAACAGTACAGTATGGATAGTACCGCAGCACAAAACCAAGAAAGTTATGTCAATGCTGTTGTCACTTCCATCAATACAAATGTAAGCAACTTGGGAACTTCGATGAAAAGCTTATCTGCATACTCTTCAACAATTATCCAGTTTATGCAGTCGATTTCATCGCTAATACAAACTAGACTTGGTTAAAAAAATAAAACAATCATAAAGGTTTTAGTTATGGCAACAACATGTTCGTTAAAAAATAACGAAAACTTCATGAATGTCATAGGTTCTAGTGGTCAAGGTAACCGACAATCTTCATCAGATGTGTTGGTCACTTTGCTTCAAAACCCGCTTGACGCCGTCTATAGTCTTAATATGCAAAGCATGCCTCCTAGCTTAGGCACAACAGCAAATGAGACATCAGCTAATTTGACGACAGCAAGTACGGGGAAACAACCTGGACTATCTGATATTTTTTCTTTTCAAGGAGTGCTTGGATCTCTTGTTTCTATTATCTCCCAATCACTCAGTCAGCAAGCGCAGCAACAGAATCTTCTCGCACAACAGCTGCTATCAGAAATGAAAGATAAGTTTGATAAGATAACCGCAGAAGAAAAAAAAGCTGCAAAAAAAAAGCACCATGCCTTTGGTCACTTATTGCTCGATGTTTGCAAGATTTTATCGCCTATTCTCGGGCCAGTTGAACTAGTCACTCTGCTTATAGTCTGTGCAGTAGAAGCGGCTAAAAATCACAAAAACTATGGCTCCGAGCTTAAAGGATTTTTTGTTAATACATCGGAAAATATTGTGGAAAACCCGGCGCTTCCAAAAACAATCGAGGTTCTATCTATCATAGCTGCTGTGCTGATGATCATCGCAGGTGCTGTTGATGGCGGTGCTTCAGCGGGAATCGCTATGCTGCTAATAGCAGGAGCAACGCAAATACCTATTGGTCAACAAACCTTGGTTCAACGGACAGCTAACGGGATAGCAAGTGGCCTCGTAAAAGCCCATATCCTCAAACGCAATGCGGCTAAGCTAACAGGCGATGCAATTGCTTTGGGGCTCAGTATGATTGCTTCCATATGCACCGGTATGATCGGTGAAAGCCTTAGCTTGGGAATGATGGCGGCTGGCTCTAGCCTTGGATCGCTAACCCCAGATATAGCGAAAAATATGACGGCCTGTATTCCCATGAAAGGCACTGCCAGACAGGTATTTGAGTACACCTTAATGTCCTGCCTAGCTCTTATCAGTATTGCTATTGGAATGTCAGGTGGACTGTCGATGGGCACCGAAGCAACTAAAGCCGTCGCTAATGGTGCTCAAGAAGCTTCTGAGGTCTCCGAAATTGCTGAACAAAATGCCGAAGAAGCGGCAAGCTTAGTAAGGAGAATCAACAATCAGCTGAAAGACAACACCCTTGCTAAGGTCGCAAAATACATTGGAGCCAAAATATGCGATGTTCTCCCCGATGCTTTCTGTCAGTTAATACAAGAAAATAAAGTACAACTACTGATTCTATTGACGTACGGACAATTAGTGACTAACGCGACAAATGGCACATTAGGCATTGCCCAAGGCATTGGTACTATCATTACAGCTAAGATAACTGAGCTAGTTCAGGATATGCAAGCAGATATTACCAAGCTTACTGCTGAAAATCAGCAAGCTGAAGATAACATTCAGCATATTGAAGACAATCTTTCAAAAGTACTTGAAGGATTTCAGGCGGAATTAAGTGCTTCACAAATGATTCCGGCTGGACTAACGTCATTTTCAATTTAATACAAAAAAAATAATAAATTAAAAAAAGGTATTAAACTATGTCTATTCCTAATAATAACCCTGCAATAGTGATGCCAACAACTTCTAACTCATTAAGTGTTTTTATTCCACCCGCGGTTGTCACAGCTTTGCGTTTCCTTTCAGACATTAACAGTATATTTAATGAAATTAGGACATCAGATCGCAAGATACTAATATCGCGAATTCACGCTAACATGAAAGCTGCTGAAGCCGCCGCTGAAAAAGCAAAACAAGAAGCAAACAAAGATGCCGCATCTACTATGTGGGGTGGCGGTGGCGGAATTGCTGAAGGAGTATTCACTATCGGTTGTGCAGGTTACATGAAGAGAAATACCGACGATATGACACGGATTGAGAATAAAATCACTAAAGCGGAAGAATGGAAAAAAGCCTTAAAAGTAAATAAAACAGGTTCCGTGGCTGACAAAGGTTTCAACTTTACATATAAAAATGAAGCAGTCGAACTCAATGTAGTCAATAGAAACAGTAGCAATGCAACAGAAAGAGCAGAATTCAAAACTAAGCTAAAAGCAGTTTATGAACGACTTCAATCAGACCAAGCTCGCGATATCGATACTTTTGCAGGAAACATTAAAGAAATTCCACAAAAAATGACTGCAGAAAATATCACTTACGAAGAGATCATGAGTGCAGCACAAGATGACGAAGAGAGAAAAATTGAAGCTAACATCAATAAATACATTAGCGCGAAAAAGAAAGAGCTCAGCGACCTTGCTAACGGTGGCAGCAGAAGCTTGACATCACAACAGATCCAAGGATTTGGCAAGCTCTTGTCCGGTCTTTGCACAGTATTTGGCGGCACAGCCATTCTCGCAAAAGCACAAATCGTCAAAGACAAGGCTCTAGATCAGACTTACATAGAACTCGCGAGAACAGTCATCAATCAGTTTATGCAGAACATCAACTCCATTTCACAACAGCAGCTCAATATTTTCGACCGAACACTCTTAGGGCTTGGCGCAATAGGCATGATGCCCTCTTAAGCGACTTTTGCTCACTCGTGATTATGCGAATGATTTTAGCGCTAGGCCTTTTAGGTCTAGCGCTTTTTTTTTGCTGCAAATGGCGACTCTCCTTCAACCTTAATTAAATGCGTCCAGAGCTGATGCCGCCACTGCTTGATGATTTTTTTCTCGCCGTTGATTATTTCCGCTTTGTAAGCTAAAAACCCTTTAGAGTTTTTATATTCATTATTTAAAAGAGAAAACGTCTCTATCCCTCGGCGATCGTGAACGGGATAGCGCAGCACCTGCTCTTCGTAGTTGCGATAAAGAACAAAGACAACGAGCTCAAGCGGCTCATTTAAAGCCTCAGGAGGAAGGCGCCACTCAAACGTTAACTCTTCTCCTGTCGGCGGGTTCCAGCGCCGCGGATCGGGGCTTTTGACAAATGCACTTGCCAATGTCTTTTCATTGACAATTTCTCGTTTAACCGTAAGGTAATATTTAGAACAGCCCGATCCAAAGACGAGCAGTATAAAGAAAGCGAGTAGACATAGAGATTGACAACGACACACAGTAGCTTTTATCCTTTTTTCACGTTTGGAAAACCAGAGCATTAGAAATCCAAGTCATCGAAGTAGTCGAGCGATGTCGATCGGAATAAACAGTGAGCCCCTGTACTACCTGTGAGTGCGGCCTATGGATATTGATTTGAATTTTTCTTTTCCCCATGCTTGAAACGGAAAAACGGCCCCTACTTTATCCAAGTATGTGCCCATTTTTCCGTTTCAAGCATGAAAAAAATTGAAAGTCCCTCTAAATACCCATAGGTCGCATTCACAGGTACTATGAATCAAGAACGCGAAAGTGTCAACGGAGTCATTTTTTCACCCGATAGAACCGAGGTCTTGCTGATTAAGCGGCGCGATCTGCCTGTCTGGGCGCTGCCTGGTGGCGGAATTGAGCAGGGAGAGACTCCAGCAAGAGCGGCAGTGAGAGAAGTCGAAGAGGAAACGGGCTATCGCGTCACTTTGACGCGAAAAATCGCCGAATACACACCAGTTTGTCGATTAGCGCTCGTTACCCATGTATACGAGTGCGCAATTGCTGGCGGTAAACCCGCCTTAACCGATGAAACTTGTGGCATCCAGTTTTTTCCGCTAGCATCTCTTCCGAGCCGTCTTCCACCCCCTTACCCCGACTGGATCACCGACGCCACTCTTGTGTCAAGCACTATGCTCCGAAAAAAAATCACAAGCGTGACTTACAAAGCCCTCTGCAAGCACGCCGCTCTCCACCCGATTTTAGTGGCTCGTTTTTTATGGTCTCGTTGGCTTTCGCCGCCGAGTTAATGAGCCCAGTCAAGTCACGCAAACAAGAAATAGTCTGCATTAAAACCCAAGTTGTGTCTTATAACCGCTCATCTAAAACTCTCTTTTTCCACCTGCCAGAGGCTTGAATTTTCAAGTATGTTGAAAATTCAAGCCTCTGGCAGGTAAAAAAACAGAAAATTTATCTGAGCTATCATCAGACGCGGGCTTGGGTTTAAAGAGTGATTTATGGCGAAAGGAAAGCAAATTTGTGGTGTGATTTTCAGTTGGGCGGTTGTTGCTTTTGGCCAACCTCATTATAGTGTTTTGCTCTCTCTTGTTGTTGCTGGGGTCGGAGTAGCCTTTTTTTGGAGCGTCTTGATGCAGATCAAAACAAAGAGGTTGCGTTTTGGCCTTAGCTTAGGGTGGTTCACTGCTGTTCAACTCGTCCAACTTAGTTGGTTAGCATCGCCCAAGTACCAGGGATTGTATATCATTTTGGTATATTTAGCTCTTGCGCTCTGGCTGGGAGTTCAATTTGGGGGGCTGAGTTTGTTGTTGCCCGCTCAAGCGCCAATCTCTTGGCTGCGCATGCTGCTTATTGCCAGTGCTTGGACGCTTTGTGAGTGGAGTCGGCTATTTGTTTTTTGCGGCTTTGTTTGGAATCCGCTTGGCCTAACTTTGTCAGCGCACCCATTGCCAGCTCAATTAGCTTCTTTATGGGGGGTTTTTGGGCTTTCTTTTTGGGTAGTTTTGGTGAATTTAATCGCGCTTAATGTGTTTTTTGCTCCGAAACGACGGATAGTGACTGCCTGGCTTGGTTGTTTTCTGTTTCCTTATATATGGGGAGTTCTCCAGATAGGTTACCATAGTTGGCGCCAGCACTTGGTCGATCGAAAAAAACTCACTGTTGCTCTTGTTCAGCCCGCCTTGTTTCCCGACCAAAAACAGCTTTGGCCGGGAAGTATCGATCGCTTTGTTCCGCCATTTGATCAATGGCAGGGTATTCTCAGTGCCTTGGAAACAAAGCGCAATCAAGGCAAGGCTTTTGACCTGATTGTATTGCCAGAAGCTGCTGTACAATTTGACGCTTATGCTTGTGTTTATCCCTATTATGATGTGGTGAGGCACCTCGGGAACGTATGGCAAGAAACCCAGTTAGACTTAAAAGAATTGCTCCGAGCGCCGCTAGCGAAAAAGAGCGAAGGGAAATGGTTTGTAAGCAATGCTTTTTGGGTGCAAAGCTTAGCCAACTACTACCAATCTGAGGTGGTGGTTGGCTTGGGAGATTGCGATTTAGAAACAGGAGATTGCTATAATGCTGCCTTTCACTTTGTTCCTAAGCAAAAAACAATTCGCCGCTATGAAAAACAGATTTTATTGCCTCTTGCTGAGTACTTGCCCCTTTCTTTTTTACAGCCGTTAGTAGCTCGGTATGGGATTCATAGCTCTTTTGTCCCAGGAAAAGAAGCAAAGGTTTTTAGTGACCGCTTTCCCATGAGTATTTCAGTTTGTTATGAAGAGTGCTTTGGAGATCGGATGCGAGCTGGGAGACAAAAAGGAGCCGAACTTTTTGTGAATGTTACGAATGATGGCTGGTACCCTTTCTCCCAGCTGCCAAAACAACATTTTGCCCATAGCTATTTGCGCACCTTGGAGAATGGGGTTCCCCTTGTTCGGGCGTGTAACACGGGAGTGACTGTAGCAGTGGATAGCTTAGGGCAAGTGATTGAGCAGCTGGAGGGAGAGTCAGGAGACGTTGAAACAGTAAGTGGAGTTCTTGTCTCTTCTGTTAATCTTTATAGTTATAAAACACTCTACACTTTCTGGGGCGATCAGTTTATTGTCGGGATCTCAATGGTATGTCTTTTTATCGGTCTTAGCAAAATCTTCTTAAGGAAAATATGCGGGAATCATCGTCTCCTTCAGGGATTGAGATGAAAGGGCGTCCTGTGTATAATTATCCGAAAGTTCGCTCACAAGCATGAGGTCTTTTCGACGGGATGCTGTAGCTTGTGCGGGCCAAACGTATCTACTTATGCCTTGTGGGCGTCGCGTAAGCGACAGGTCATTGCCATACATCAGTTTAGAAACTCATTCCTTCTAGGGGATTGAGGTTGTCACACTAAAATCGAGGTTACAATATGTCGCTTCCAGATGAAATTTCCTCTTCGCGTAAACATCAACGTTCATTAAAGCAAAACATTTCATTGGCTGGAATAGGGTTGTTTACAGGAGCCAAGGCTGAAATTAAGCTCAAACCTGCCCCGGAAGGAACCGGGATTGTCTTTTGCCGTGTTGACCTGCCTAAACGTCCAAAGCTAAAGGCAAGAGTTGAGAATGTGCGTGAAACACCGCGCTGTACAATTTTGGGTAATCAGAGTTGTCAAGTTCAGACGGTCGAGCATGTTTTATCAGCGCTGAAAGCTTTTGATCTCGATAATGTGATGATCGATATTAATGGGCCAGAAGTTCCTAGCTGTGATGGAAGCGCAGCCCCCTTTGTCGATTTGATTGAGCAAGCAGGAGTGGTTTCACAAGGAGCAACAAAGAAAGTTCACCATCTCGAAGCGCCTGTTTTCTGGTCGAAAGGAGATGTACATCTGATTGCATTGCCGGCGGAAGAGTTTCGGATTAGCTATACATTGAATTATCCGCATAGTGAACTTCTCAGATCTCAGTTTTATACGATCCATATTAACGAAGAAGCTTATAAACAGGAAATTGCTCCTGCGAGAACATTTTCTCTTTATGAAGAAATTATTCCTTTGATCGAAAAAGGCAATATCAAGGGTGGAAGGTTAGATAATGCAGTAGTGATTAAAGGCGATTCTATTTTAAACCCAGAAGGGGTACGTTATAAAGATGAGATGGTGCGCCATAAGATTCTCGACCTTATCGGCGATTTATCTCTTGTCCCTTATTCATTTTTAGCTCATGTTATAGCCATCCGCTCAGGGCACTTCTCGAATACTTCTTTTGCTAGAGAACTTGTTGATCATTTTGCTGTAGGGGGTAGCAATGAAACCTGAATCTGATTCTAAGGTGTTAGGAATTAAAGAAATCACTAAAATTTTACCGCATCGTTACCCTTTTTTACTAGTTGACCGCATTGTCGATCTCGATTTGGAAAATAACCGCATTGTTGGAATGAAAGCTCTAACATTTAATGAATTGTTTTTTCAAGGTCATTTTCCCGAAGCGCCAATCATGCCTGGCGTCTTAATTTTAGAAGCATTGGCGCAGACAGGAGGTGTTTTAATTTATAAAAAAGGATTTCATGAAAAGACAGCGGTCTTGCTCAGCGTCAAGCAGGGGAAATTTCGTCGGCCTGTTTATCCAGGAGATCAACTGTATTTGCATATCGAGGGGGCTTACCTTAGTTCAAAAGGGGGGAAAGTTCATGGACGTGCGATGGTCGATGATCAATTAGCGGCCGAGGCTGAGATAGGATTTGCTCTAAGGGGTATGGAGCAGATTTAGCGCCTAGTTCTTAGCCTGCTTTACTACCTGTGAGTGCGACATATGGATATTTATTTGAATTTTTCTACGAACCTATCTCGATCAATTATTTTTTTACTTTTCAGCTTTATTTGATTCAAAAAATCTTAACCCAAGGTCACCCCCAAGCCCGCGTCTGATGATAATTCAGATAAATTTTCTGTTTTTTGTACCTGTTTGAGGCTCGAATTTTCAGCATATTTGAATAAAATAGGTGAAAATTTGAGCCTTAAACAGGTGGAAAAAGAGAATTTTAGATGAGCCATCATCAGGCACAACTTGGGCTTTTAGTACTTTTTTCTTTTTTTGTTAATGAGGGCTTAAAAGTTTGCAATGATGCGTATTTTAGGAGAGCTTTGTAACAAAACAGAAGGATATGTTCCGGCATCAAGTGATTTTTAGCAAACTCCCTTGCCTGCATGGCAATTTTTCTTGCTTCGCTATCATGTTCTTTTGCCCATTGTATTCTCTCCGTTAAATTTTTTAAATCAGCATCTAAGGGGACATAATGTTTCCAGGGAACAAGTTTTTCATAAAACCACATCACGTCTTTTGTTTGCTGCTTTATTAATAAACAGCCAGAAATCAATTTCCATTGCGTTCCTGGATAGCTGCATGTCACTCCATCAAGATCAATTTGGTATTTAAATTTGATCTGCTCGTCTGGATGAATAAAAGTCGCTTTTCCTAAGTTTTCCACAAAAGAGTTAATATCCGAAACTTGCCAGGATGGGTAGTTCACAAAAGATGCATCGAAAAATTCTGCGTTTTTCTTTGATTCGTAAACCAGCCTTCCTCTGGGATAATTTTTTAAAGTCTTCCAATTATACAGTCCATCTGTAGGAGAACCACGCCAAAAAGCTTTTTCTATTTTATTTTCCCATGGCCATTGACACTGGGCTTTGTCGATCCTCTGAATCAGGGAGTTCCATCCAAAATTTTTCGTTTCTTTAATATTATAATACCAATCGACAAAAAGAATAAGTCGATCCATATCGACTTCTTTAGCAGAAACGAAAATAGGAGCTATTTTATGCTTTGCGAGTGAATTATAAAGAGGTTTAGATATTTTATCGTGATTATAGTAAATAAAATCGACATCAGGGACTTGATATTGTTCTACCATTTTTTCTAGAAGAAATTTAACATTAGACGTTTCTCCATAAACTTTCGAATCAATGATTTTGTAACGTTTGAACCAGCTGCATTTCGAATGACACTTATCCCAAGTCTTGTCGATCATCTTTCTTGTAATTCCACTGTTCTCAAATCTTGAAAATTGTCTAATAATGATTGAGTCCATCCAATCTATAGGTTTAGCATCTTTAGCAACTATGGCTTGACGATGCTGACTCCTATTTTTAATAAGCGGAATTAGAGACAAGCTACTCAAAGTGATGCATGCTAACAGCGCATATTTTTTTGGGGTTTTCATAAGACTATCTCGCTAAACGATTTTTTTGAGTTTTCTTGCATTTTTTTTGTTCATTTTGGCGCTTTAATTGTTGCACATTATCAAAAATTAGAGCATCAAAATGAGCAAAAAAGACTGAAAAATCGAAAACATCGTTTAGTGGGGTAGTCTCATTGGATGAGCTTAGATTGTTTTTTCATTTTGAGTCGGCTTGGGTATATACCGAAGACGATTCAAAATGCAAAAAGGTCGGTGATTTGGCGCGGCTATTTTGATCGACTTTTTTCCTGGGTTCTTATCCGGCAGGTGGATAAAACCCAGGGAAAAATCGGTCAAAAGGGTCCGCCAAATTCAGCGAGATTTTTGCAGATTGAGTCGTCTTCGGTATATACCCGAGACGATTCAAAATCATCAAATTTCCCTTCGAAAGCGATTTTTGCGCAGGAGTCTCTAAAAAAATTATTTATCAGAATAGGTTCATGAGAGCCTTCTCTTATCCTCAAAAAAAGCAATTTTTGTAACATCTTCGAGAAATAAAAGGTGAAATTCAAAAATATTTTGCGCAATCATTCAGGTCAGTATATAATCAAGGCGATTCAATATGCAAAAATCTCGCCGCATTTTGCGCGAGTATTTTCAGGTGCTTGTGGCTCGATGATGATCCGCAGGCCAATAGGATTGAGAAAAAGGTGATTCGAAAAGAGGCCGCCAAATGCGCTGAGATTTTCTCACGTTCAGTCGGCTCGGGTATATATCATGGAGATACATGGCTAACATTCACCCTACGGCAATAGTAGAAGTAGGTGCAAAGATCGGAAAGAACGTCGAGATCGAACCTTATGCGATCATTAAGGGAGCAGTGACGCTCGGCGATGATGTTGTGATTAAATCACATGCCTATATTGATGGGCATACAACAATTGGGGATCGGACAACGATTTGGCCAGGGGCTAGTATTGGAACGAAAACTCAGGATTTAAAATTCCAAGGGGAAAAGACGTTTGTTAAGATAGGAAAAGATTGTGAAATCCGCGAGTTTGTGACAGTCAATGCTTCTTGTGGCGAAGGGTCAACGGTTTCAATCGGAGATAATTGCCTGCTGATGGCTTATTGCCATGTTGCACACAATTGTATCATCGGCAACCACGTGATCATGTCGAATGGGGCGATGCTAGCAGGCCATGTGACTTTGGAAGACTTTGTCATTATTGGTGGGATGACCCCCATTCACCAATTTTCCCGAATTGGGCGTTATGCCATGGTTGGAGGTTTGAGCCGGGTGACAAGCGACATTCCTCCTTATACGCTTGGGGCGGGTGTTCCCTATCGCATTGGCGGGCTAAATTTAATTGGATTAAAGCGGCACCGTTTTTGCTATAGCCTGAGAAAAGATCTGACTAAAGCCTTTAAACTGACCTATCGATCGGGTTATAATCTGGATGAAGCGCTTGAGCGGATTGAAAAAGAGGTCGACTCAAGCCCAGAAGTTGAACATTGGTTAGCATTTTGCCGCTCATCAAAACGGGGGCTGATTGGCCTGCAGAAGGATAAAACTTTCTCAGACCAAGAGATATGCGATTCTAAGAACCTGCTAGAGGAGTGATGCGGGTTATTTTTTTTGGAACACCTTCTTTTGCCGCGGATGTCGTTCAGAATTTGATAGAAAACGGCGTTACTATTTGTGCTGTTGTCACAAGGCCAGATAGACCGAGAGGTCGCTCTGGGAAACCCTGTTTCTCTGCAGTGAAACAGCGAGTTTTAGAACAGTTTCCGGCAATTCCTATTTATCAACCTGATCGCGTTTCTACTGAAGCCTTTGGTCAGGAGCTTGCGCGTTATGCTGCAGATCTTTTTGTTGTAGTTGCTTATGGCGAAATTATCAAGCAGCACATTCTCGACCTTCCCCGTCTAGGGTGTATTAACCTTCACGCATCCTTGCTTCCCGCGTATCGAGGCGCTGCTCCAATTCATTTTGCTCTCTTACATGGGGAGGAAAAAACAGGAGTGACTGTGATCGAGATGGTAGCAAAAATGGATGCGGGCCCCATTCTTTCTCAGGAAGAGGTTCCGATTGCAGCAGATGATGACTTTCTCGAACTCGAAGAAAAATTATGCGTTGCTGGAGCCAATCAACTGTTAAAAGTCATTCGTCAGTATAAGCAGGGAAAAGTAGCAAAAGTGACCCAAGATGAAACCGCAGCGACTTTTGCAACCAAAGTCGACCCTTCGCTAGCACAGCTCGATTGGAATCAGCCCGCTGATGTGTTGTATCGGCGTATCCGAGCTTTTACCCCTCGTCCGGGGGCTTGGTGTTTTGTTTCTATAGAAGGGGTGCTTAAACGGATGAAAGTTTTTCAGGCGCGCCTAGTTGCTATGGAGGGGAAGGCGGGGGCTACCCTTTCTTACTCAAAGTCGGGTTGGCGCATTGCTTGTGGGCATCACGCCCTTGACCTGCTCAATATCCAGCTTGAAGGGAAAAAAAAACTTTCAATTGCGGAATTTAAGTGTGGGTTTCAAACAGCTCCCCAGCTCGTTTGTTGAAGCTCAAGCCCGCGGCTGATGATGACTCAGACGTGGGCTTGGGTTTCAAAATGAAAAAACCTAGCCAAATCACCCATCGTTTTGCAGAAAATAGAGATGTTAAATTTTTATTTAAAATGCTATCGTGTTTTTCCTCTTGCTCGCGCTTCCGATTAACTCGAATTTGCCGCTTGTAGTGAGGGGGATTTTTACCGTCTTATTGATTCTAAACCATTTTGCGATTTTAGGAATGAGTCCCATAGACCCTATCCCTAAAATGCAAGTGATTGATAATCAACAATACTTCAAAATTCTCTCACTACAGAGGGTCCTCGCGCAAAATTCCATTTCGAGTGAAATTCGCGTTTTTGTCCTTGAGAGCTACTTTTTATAAATTGCCTATCATTAGCAGGATATGTCAATTTACCAAAAGCAGCTCTCAAGTCAAAATCATCAAATTTCTCTGCGAAAGCGATTTTTGCGGGGAGCCTCTACAAGTGGTAAATTCGGATTAACTCTGCAAGTCAATCAGTGCGAAGCGCAGTTTTATTAACCGAAAAGCTCGAGTTGTACCCTATTGCAAGTGAGCTAAAACCTGTGAGTGCGACCTATGGGTATTTAGAGGGATTTTCAATTTTTTTCAAGCATGGGAAAAAGAAAAATTCAAATAAATATCCATAGGTCGCACTCACAGGTAAAAGCATTTTTTTGTTTAGTTGGTCTCGTATTTTCGCCTGTTTAGTCAAGCGCATTGAAAATGCAGGTCTCGACCAAATGAAAAACATAAAGTTTAGTTGAGCCGCGATAAGACGCAACTCGGTTTGCAATTAAAGGAGGAAAAATAGTGACTTCTCTATCTAAAGTGACTTTCGAATCAAACCCATTAGAACAGATCGATGGTGATGCTGCGCCGTCATCAATCATTGGTTTCTTTGAAAGTCCTGGGCGTGCATTTATCGGTGGTCAATGGGTTTGCGCTGCTTTAGACCGCGTTTGGTCGCATGGAAAAGATTGGGTTAACTTTCCCACAATGATGACATGGTTTAGTGATAACGATGCTGTTTTTGCGATCTCTTCTTTTCTTAATTTGGGCAATGAAATCACCCAGCTTCTTCATGATGCAACGCAAGGCTCGCTTGTCATTGCGATGCGCTCTACAGTTTATTTGGTAGGGATGGTCAATAAAGTGGTGCGCTTTTTCCCTAAAGTGGGAATTTTACAACCTTATGCTGAAGGAATGAAAAAAGTAGGCGGATATACTGGTGTTTTTTACCATACAGGGTCGGCAATCGACCGCGGATGGAAGGGGGAATACTGCGATTGTATTCAAAGTATCGCATTGGCAGCTGTTAATCTGATTGGGTTGATATTTGCTGAAGAACAGAAGATTCCTATTTTAGGATGCGTCATTCCAAGTAGTAGACTTCAGTTTTTAGCTTTTACCTGTTTTGTGGCTGCAGTTGTTGCTCAATACTTCTTTTTTAATTCTTCAGTTCGCGAGGATTCCTCAGAAGATAAGGAATCAAAGACCTGGTGGAAGGCTGTACAAAAACACCCTACTGATTTTCTCATTGCGTCTCGCTGGCTAATAGATACGGGCAAACAAATCAATCATTATAAAGGAAGTAACAGCGACTATATAGATTTGAGTCGAGCAGGCAAGTGGGCTAGTCATGCTGATGCATTAATGGCCATTCCTAAATTGGCAAAGGAAGGGTATCAGCTAGTAGACTGTGTTCAAAGTGAAAATAAAAACTCGAATTCCTGGGGAACTTTTGCGCTGAGAATGATTAAAGTGAGCGGTAGGGTCACTAAGCTGACATTATCGATGGGGTTATTAGAGCAACTTGGAAAGATGCATCTAAAAACTGCAAAATGGAGTTTTTCGACAATTTCCTATATGGATCAAGCGTATCAAAGTGCGCTAAAAAAAAGGTGGGCGCGAGTTTCTCAAGATGCGTCTTTAGCAGCGTTCAATGCTCTTCATTTGATAAGCTATGTGTGGGAATTAAAAAATCTTCATTCTCTCAAGTATCTTGTCAGTACAGCAGCATGCATTTCTTATGCTTATGATCGGTTTTATGGTCGACATGAAAGGAATAAGAGCGAAGAAAATATTGACTTTGATGGAGGGGATAGCGGTTGTTGTTAGCCCATATTTCTCACAAGCTCTGCTATGTGAATTGTCAAGACTAAAACATCTTTTTATTCCTCAACTTTGAGAGTTGATGACTTTTGAATTGGCATGTTTTATTTATGCCTACAATTGAGGTTCAAGCTTAAAGTTTCTGGCTTAATCTGCTATTCGTG
>JBCCHO010000020.1:0-15041 GCA_039028715.1 Chlamydiota bacterium
ATACTCCTTCCGGTTCAAACGCACCCAAAAGCAAACTGAATTTAAAGTTCTCTAGATTACATTTTTTATTCTAGCTAATATTAAGTTTAATATGGGCGACGAAGAAAAAATACGATCTAGAGGCTTTAAATCAGTTTTCTTGGGTGCGTTTGAACCGGAAGGAGTATAGTTACTCAGATCAATTTTCTGGTTTTTTACCTGCTAAAGGCTTGAATCTTCAGCATACTTGAATAAAGTAGATGAAAATTCAAGCCTCTGTCAGATGGAAAAAGAGAATTTTAGATGAGTAATTATGCCACACAACTTTGGGTTTTAAGAAAGGATATCTCTATGGCAAAAACATCTTACCCTAAAGATCTCGCTGCTCTTATTGCTTATTTGAAAAAGTTGCCTGGGGTTGGCCAAAAAACCGCAGAGCGTTTTGCTTTTCAGCTGCTGGACTGGGAGCAGCACGAACTCAAACAGTTTGCAGATAACATCTCTTATTTGAAAGAGCGCGTGCGCACTTGTCCTAGTTGTGGTTGCTTGATCGACGACCTTAATTGCCGCTTTTGCCGCAATCCCCAGCGAGACCACGCCACGCTTTGCATTCTCGCGACGTCACGCGATGTCTATGCTATTGAAGACACGGGGTCTTTCAGTGGTAACTATCACGTTCTCGGTACGCTGCTTTCCCCACTTGAAGGAAAAACACCAGATCAACTCAACCTCCCCCACTTAAAAAAACGCATTGAAATGCTCAAAGTTAAGGAAATTATTTTAGCTTTGGAACCTACCTTAGAAGGAGACGCTACAGCTCTTTACCTCAAAGAACAACTTCAAACAAGTGAAATCACAGTCTCAAGACTTGCCCTCGGGCTTCCAATTGGCAGTTCGCTTGATTTTATAGATGAAGGGACACTTGCCCAAGCGCTCACTGGAAGAAGGCAACTTTAGCCATTTTAGATTTGCATTAATTTTTCTCACTTTCCTATAATTGGCTAACCGAAAACTATAGATTTTTATCTTAGCCCAAGTTCACCCCTTGTAGTGTCGAATTTTTGAAGTTTCATTGATTATCAACTACTTATAGTTTTTAGGATAGGGTTCATGCGACCCATTCCAAAAACTGTAAGTGGTTTAGAGTCAATGAGGCGATAAAAATTCGACACTAAAAGGGGTGAACTTGGGTTAGAAAAACTGAGTACTAGAAATTAAGCCTTTCTCCAACTTTTGCAAACTCTCAAAAAGATGGGCTCGTTTTTATTAACCCAAGTTGTGTGGTGTAGTTGCTCAGATCAATTTTCTGGTTTTTTACCTGCTCAAGAGTTGAATTTTCAGCATACTTGAATAAAGTAGGTGAAAACTCAACTCTTGAGCAGGTGGGAAAAGAGAATTTTAGATGGGCAATTATACCACACAACTTGGGTTGTTACTATGCGCTGCATCTCCAAATCTGGGATTATTTGCTAGATTGATTTATTGACTATGCGAAAAAAAAACCTTCTTCTCCTTTTTGCACTCTTCACTTTAATCTTCTTTGCCGGTGCTTCTCAGGTTCATGCCCAGCTTTACACAAGCGAGGCTTATGAAGGCAAACAGGTCGCTTCGATTCACGCTGTTGTTGAAAATCTACCCAAGCAAGAAACTCTTAACCAAAGTCAGTTTCTGTCTAAACTGCGCACCAAAGTAGGCGATCCCTTTTCCCAACTCATTTTTGACCAAGATTTAAAAACGCTCTCAGAAGAGTACGATCGCGCAGAGCCGATTCTTACGATAGAAGGAGCAAAACTTAAGATAGAAATTAAACTTTGGCTCAAACCCGTAATTCGTTCGATCATTTGGGAAGGAAATAAAAAAATTAAAACGTCAAAACTACAAAAAGAGCTCGGGATCAAACCAAATACGATCTTTAATCGAGAAACCTTCAATAAGGCCTTTGCTAAGGTCAAAGACTACTATGTAAAAAAAGGTTTTTTTGAGTCAGAGCTAGAGTATGAAGTGATTCCTTACCGGGAAGCGAATGCGATCGACATCAAAGTCACCGTCAAAGAAGGTCAATCGAGCCATATCAGTCGCATTTGCTTTACGGGGTTAACTGAACAAGAAGAGCGCGAAATTCTTAAAATGATGGCGACAAAAAAATACAACTTCTTCACCAGTTGGGTCACAGGGGCTGGGACTTATCACGAAGAAGTCTTGCAATACGATCAGCTCGTCATCGTTAACTATCTCCAAAATAAGGGATTCGCCAACGCCAGTGCCCGTATCGAAGTGACTGAAACGCCGGGCGGCCGGATTGGTATTCACATCCATGCCGATAAAGGTCAACTATTTTACTTTGGGACAACCTCTATTGAAGGCAATGCCCTGTTAAATAAAGAAGACATCGAAAAGTCCTTTGGGATTCAAAAAGGTACCCTCTACTCACCTGAAAATTTACAGCATGGGATTCAGCGGATTCGCAACCTTTATGGTAAAGACGGGTATATCGAAGTTAAAATCGACCATACGCTACAGCTCTCTAGCGATCAGCCCGTTTACAATATTGTCATTCGGATCGAAGAAGGTGGTCGGATCCATATTGGTTTGATTCGCATTTTAGGCAATACATCGACTAACAGCAATGTCATTTTGCGCGAGTCTCTTCTCGTGCCAGGAGAAGTCTTTGACCTGCGCCGACTCCAAATGACTGAAGCAAGGCTCATGATGACCGGCTATTTTAAATCGGTCAACGTCTATGCCGTTAAAACAGCTGAAGATGATCAACTCGCCAAAAATTACCGAGACGTCGTCATCGAAGTTGAAGAAACGACCACAGGAAGCATTAACTTATTCTTTGGCTTTAGCACCCAGGAAAATATCATTGGTGGACTTGAACTTGTGGAGCAGAACTTTGACCACCGCGGATTGTGGAAGTGGTGGCGCGAAGGGCTTTCCTCCTTACGTGGCGCGGGTGAATTAGCCAAAATACGCGCTCAAATCGGGGCTAAACAGCAGAACTATACGCTCACATGGGTCGACCCCTACTTTAACGATACGCCGTGGCGCATTGGCTTCGAGACTGGTTACTCAAATAGTCGCCTTCAAACAGATGACTATCGCGTCAAAGCGATTTCAGGATCAATTTTTGCTAACTATCCCATTAACGACTACTGGACAGTGGGCGCCAGTTGGCGCATTCGAAGCTCAACGATTGAATTTAGCGATACTTCCAAAGTGAAACCCGATGAACGCGCACGCCAAGAAAACAACCAGGGAATTGTCACTGGAATTATTCCCCAAATCGCCTACGATTCGACGAACAGTATTATCAGGCCAACACGCGGGTTCAAATCAACTCTTCAAGGCCAGTACGCCTTTGTTTTCCGCCGCAACAAAAAAAATAACGCACCTAAATCGTTTCCATTTGCCAGTGTCGCTTACCGCAACTCTTACTACTATCCCGTTTGGTCTAGGGGAATTTTTAGAGTGCGCTGGGACTTTCAGTTTCTCTTCCCACTTGGAAGTGGAGAGTTTCAATATCTCCCAATTAACGAGCGCTACTTTTTGGGTGGCGAAACGACTGTGCGCGGTTATAAAGCTTTCCGCATCGGACCGAAATTTGACCCGCTTGAAGGCAAAAGTGATGATGATAGAGATCCAAAAGGGGGTATTTCATCGACCCTCCTCTCATTTCAATATACGCAAAACCTTCATCGTCTTATTGATATCTTCTGCTTTTTTGATGCCGGCGCTCTTTCGAGCAGGACGCTCAAGATTCCCGATTTTAACGCCAGTGTTGGTATTGGGCTCAACCTCACTCTTCTCAACGGGGTTCCACTCACAGGTGGCGTCGCACTCCCAATCAATGCGAATGCAAACGGAACCAATAAGAAAGAAGACTTTCAATATTATTTCTTTTCAATGGCGGGACAATTTTAAACCCAAATCCGCGTGAAAAAAACTATTTTAGAACGTAAAAAGGAGTGATAAGTTTATTTTTAATAAACCGAAGCTTCACTTTGAAACCCAAGCCAGCCGTGTCAGGTGACCCCGTTTAGGCAAGAGAGCGAATTAAAAATTTGACTTATTCGCGCTTTTGTCCTTGAGAGCAGCTCTCAAGTCAAAATCATCAAATTTCCCTTCGAAAGCGATTTTTGCGAGGAGCCTCTGTACAAATAGCAAATTTGGGTTGAGTTTTCAATGCTGGTGAAAAAATATAGATTAGTCCTATAATTCTTATATTTAGAACCCAAGTTGTGGATCGATGAGCTTATCCCACTCAACGGGTTTTTTGAGTGGGATAGGCTCATAGTTCAGATAAATTTTCTGTTTTTTTACCTGCCCAACAGTTGAATTTTCAGCATACTTGAATAAAGTAGGTGAAAATTCAACTGTTGGGCAGATGAAAAAAAAGAGTTTTAGGAGGCTGCTTACGCAAAATTCCATTTCGAGTGAAATTCGCGCTTTTGTCCTTGAGAACTACTTTTTGTAAATTGCCTATCTTTAACAGGATATGTCAATTTACCAAAAGTAGTTCTCAAGTCAAAATCATCAAATTTCCCTTCGAAAGCGATTTTTGCGTAGGAGCCTCTTAGATGAGTAATTATGCCACACAACTTGGGTTTTTAGAGGAGCTTCGGCAAATAGCTACAGGTTTTAGCATCATTTTTTTAATTTTTTTAAGGAGTTCATCGCGATGAAAATCAAATCTTTTTATTTAACACTTTTTCTTATCTTTGTTTGCCTAACAGCTGGCTATGCAAAAGAAAAACAACAACAGTGGCCGTGTGGGGTCGTTGACTTTGAAACATGTTTGGCCGAATCTAAGCACGGTCAAAATGAGCAAAAGATTGTCCAAGAAACTGAGAATAAAATGAAGATTTTACTGGAAGATAAGGAAAAAGAAATCGCTGCAATTGGGACAAAACTCAGCGATCCTGAGCTGCTCGATAGCCTTTCACCTGAAGCTGAAGAAGAGCTAAAGATCAAGTATCAAACTCTTAGCCAAGAATATGGCTATTATCACAATCAACTCCTTCAATCTCTCCAGCAAGCGAAGATGGAGTCTGTCAGAGCCCTTGTTGACGACATCAAGGGAGCGTCTCAAACTGTTTCTAAAGAAAAGCATATTCCGTTTATTATTCGAAAAGATGCTTGTTTTAGCTTTCCAGCATCAGTTGATATTACAGCACTTATCATCGAAGTAATGGACAGAAATTTCGATAGTCAACAGAAAAAACCAGGTAGGCAACTATCAGGAGAAGCAGAAGCGATGAAAACAACAACCACCACCAATTAATGTAAGTTCAATGATGCATCGTTGTTATTCACTTAAAGACCTTTCTTTAAAGTTAAACTGTGAACTCATAGGCGATCCCAATGTGGAAATCTGTAACGTCGATAGTTTGGACGCCGCTACAGAGACCGATGCCTCTTTTCTTGCGAATCTCCGCTATCGAGAAAAGATGCTTCGCTCAAGGGCCGGCGTCATCTGTATCGATGATAAAACGCCTTTAGTTGAGGGAAAAAACTTTTTTCGTTCTGCTGATCCTTCGCGTACGTTTCAACAAATTGCCGAAATTGTTTTATCCCAGTCCGCACCAGATTTTGGCTTTGAAGGTATTCATCCAACAGCTATTATTCATCCTACCGCAAAGCTCGGCAATGCGATCACAATTGGACCACATGTTGTGGTTGGTCCTCACGTCACTATTGGCGATCAAACCGTCATCATTGCCTCTTCTTTCATTGGAGCTTACACAACCATTGGCTCCGAGTGCTTGATCTACCCAACAGCTATCGTTCGCGAGCGCTGCGCTCTCGGCCATCGCGTGATACTGCAGCCAGGTGCGATCATTGGCTCTTGCGGTTTTGGATACACCATTGACCCCACTACTGGTCAAGCCACTAAACTTGACCAACTCGGCACAGTCATTGTCGAAGACGATGTCGAAATTGGAGCAAATACCACAATTGATCGCGCGCGGTTTAAAGAGACTCGGATCAAAAAAGGGACAAAAATCGATAACCTCGTCCAAATTGGCCATAATGTCGAGCTTGGCAACCACAACATCATCGTCGCTCAATCTGGCATTGCGGGTTCTTCGAAGCTCGGTAATCACGTCATTATGGGTGGCCAAGCGGGAATTGTAGGGCATGTTACAGTCGCTGACAAAGTGCAAATTGCAACGCGGGGAGGGGTCAGTAAATCAATTGCAAAATCAGGAGCCTATGGTGGCGGTCCCGTTGTGCCTATGCATGAATTCAACAAACGTCAAGTCTACTTGCGTAACATCGAATCGTTTGTGCGTAAAATCAAGTCTTTAGAAAAAAAAGTTTCCGACCTCGAACAGAGATGGAATCAAGGAAGTGACAACCCTTCTTCTGAAGACAGCTTTTAGAGAGGGCAAGCGGGGAATCCTCAAAATAAGCAAAAAATACAAAATCGTGCCCTGGAATTTGCCGTGTACAGAGACTAAAAGCGGTAAACTTGGGCTAGTTGCTGCACTTGCGGCCAAGAAACATTTTTGCAAAGCCCTATCTTGCACTGTTGACCAGCAGCAAAGCAATTTGCGAGAATGACGATAAAAACAACGAAAAATGCGCTCTTTTCCCACCAGTTTAGTCGACGCTCTTCTTCAACCTCAGGTGTATGAAAAAATAAGAGCAAAATCACTGCGAACAATGCACAGCAAAAAGAAAGAAACGACCATGTGTAAAGGCTAAGGCCAAACACGGGATAGCCAAACGTCGGAAAATCTGGGCAAACGTGTAGGCTAATTTGACGTAAGGCGACTCCCCCGCCAAACAAAATACTAAAAAGAGAAAAAGCGTAGTAATGCACTTTAACTCCGAATCTAAGGTTCATCAGGTTCCCTAAAGAAACTCCTACCATCCCCAACCGCTGCAAATAGCATAGTGGGCAAGGTAGTTCGTGATGCGCTAGTTCTTGATAAAATGCCGCCAAAATAATGCCCATGAAAACAAGTGCCATCAGGCCATTAAAAAACCTTATTACTCCGGTCCGATTCACTTTACAACCTGATTCGAAGTATTGACGTTGCATGGTATAAAAACATGCCTAAGCAAAAAAGCAAATTAATAATCGCTAACGCCAGCACCCATTTTCTTTTTTTGAGCCAAATGAGAAAAAATATGGCCAGAAAAACAAGAAATAACCAAACCATCTTACAAACTGGGGTTGATAGACTCTTGGGTATATACCCAAGCCGACTCAAAATGAAAAAATCTCGCTGAATTTGACGGTCTCTTTTGACCGATTTTTCCCTGGGTTTTATCCACCTGTCGGATAAGAACCCAGGAAAAAAGTCGATCAAAATAGCCGCGCCAAATCACCGACCTTTTCTCATTTTGAGTCGGCTCGGGCATATCATTTTTTATATAGAGAACGACACTTTCATTGACAAGGTCAAAAAATTGAAAATGGAAGATTGTATTCAAGAGTTAAAGTATGGGCTCGTTCTGGAAATGCATGCGCATAAACCCGGTAGGCATACTGCATACCTAGACTACCCCAAATTAAAAACACATAGGAATAGCGCAACCCAATATCAATTGAATGGTGTTCGATCTTGGCATAGCCGTTAAAGCGCCTAACATTCACGCGATCGCGATTACCAAATCCAAAGTAACCTTCACCAAAAAGACACACGCGATGCCGCTTTTTCCATTGAAATGTCGAAACTACCAAGCAGCGCGCCCAAGGAAAACCTCTATTGGCTATTCCTAAGCCCAGAAAAGTGTAAACTTGCGCAATCCAATGATCCCATCGATCGATTTCTTTTCCAATAGAAATGCCTAGCTCTGCGTTTCCTTGCGCGTGGTAAGGAGAACTGACATCGCGCAAGTTGCGCGTAGGAACGTAAAAAACTTGTGCTCCAGCAACAAGGCTCACTGGATCACCAGCAACATCATCGAGGAATAGGTAGCGCACCTGCAAACCAGTGCGCCTTAGGCCAAAACTCATCGCGCGCGTTGTCGCAAAATCAATTTCAGCTTGAGCTTCCCAGTTAGGAAGAAACCGGACACCTAAGTTAACATCAAATAAGTGATCGTGAGATGAGTAATTGCAGGGATTAAATCCCCGATTGATGTCTGGATAATAGCGATAAGAATAAGAAGGGCGGAAATAAAACTCAGCGAGCGTTGTGAAATAGGGCGACTGCTCGAAAGCCGATAAAGCCACACCAACCAATGAAAAGAAAGTGGCAATGCCCCAGCCACATTTTTGAGCGACACTCGAAAAAACCACGATTTGTCCTAAAATAGATAAGTTCTCACTTTGAATCGTCTAGGGCCTATGAGAAACTTGTTGGGTTTCTATTCTTTTGTCATTAAGAACCGCTCAGCATCTAGCGCAGCCATACAGCCAGACCCCGCTGCTGTCACTGCTTGTCGATAGACTTTGTCCTGAACATCCCCAGCAGCAAATACCCCGGGAATCTTTGTCCGTGTCGATCTCGGTTCAACAACGAGGTAGCCCTGCTCGTCTGTCTCAAGTTGCCCACTTAGAAATGCTGTATTCGGTTGATGGCCAATTGCAAAAAAAACCCCGCCCGCTTGCCGTTTTTCTTCTTCTTCCGTTTTCACATCTCGCAGCGTCACAGAAGTCACAGTATCTTCTCCTTCGACTTTTGTGAGAGTCTTATTCCATAAAATTTCAACTTTGGCATGCTGGCTCGCCCTATTAGCCATAATTTTAGAAGCGCGCAGTTGATCTCGCCGATGAACCATGTAAACACGACGCCCATATTTGGTCAAAAATAACGCCTCTTCTACCGCTGTATCACCGCCGCCAATCACATAGAGGTCTTTATCTCTAAATATCGGCATGGCACCGTCGCAAACAGCACAAGCTGTCACTCCTTTTTGCCAAAATTCACCGTCGCGCGTTCCGGGAACATCAAGCCGTTTAGCAGTTGCTCCCGTTGCGATAATCACACTATCTGCTAAGACAGTTGTTTGATGGCCTTTAATCTCAAAAGGGTAACTCGTTAGCTCAACGCTGTCCACGTCTTCAGTGACAATTTCAGTTCCAAATCGCCGTGCCTGCTGTCTACAATGATCGATCAATTTTGGGCCCGTGATCCCTTCTGGAAATCCTGGATAGTTTTCAACATCAGTTGTCGTGATTAATTGCCCCCCAGGGCCCGACAAAAATCCCTCAAAAAGAAATGGCGCTAGATTTGCTCTAGCCGCATAAATAGCGGCTGTAAAGCCCGCTGGCCCTGAACCAATAACGACGAGTTTGTGCCGATCCATTCTTTTCCTCTTTGCTACTACCTGTGAGTGCGACCTATGGATATTTATTTGAATGATTCTTTTTCCCATGCTTGAAACGAAAAAATGGCCCCTACTTTATCCAAGTATGTGCCCATTTTTCCGTTTCAAGCATGAAAAAAATTGAAAATCCCTCTAAATAACCATAGGTCGCACTCAAAGGTACTATGAGGCTTCCCCACAAAATTCCATTTCGAGTCAAAATCATCGAACTTTACTTCGGAAGCGATTTTTGCGCGAGGAGCCTCTTAAACCCCGAATTTAACTTCTACGAACCTGTACACGACAAAAACCTTCTGCCAGAGTTAGCCCAAATTTGCCAAATGCTTTTTTCTTCTCATTCGAGGCTGCCTTACGCAAAATTCCATTTCGAGTGAAATTCGCGCTTTTGTCCTTGAGAACTACTTTTGGTAAATTGCCTATCCTTAGCAGGATATGTTAATTTACCAAAAGTAGTTCTCAAGTCAAAATCATCAAATTTCCCTTCGAAAGCGATTTTTGCGCGAGGATCCTCATTCATAACATTTTGGCTATCGGTTCATCGATTAAAAAGACTTTACTTTGCCCTTGCTTTACCCCTAGCAATAAATTTTGATCGCGTAAAGGAGGCTTGAAACCCAAGCTTGCGCCTTTATAATGGTTCAGATAAGTTTTCTGTTTTTTTTACCTATTTGAGGGCAGCATACTTGATATAAAGTGGGCAAAAATTCAAGCCTCAAAGTAGGCCGAAAAAAAGAGCAGCTTGAGAATGAATCATCATCGTAAGACCCACCTTGAGTTTTTGCCCAAAATCACGATGCAAGTCGCCTCGTCTTTTCTGCAAAATATCGACAGAAGTTCGATTTAATTCGTTCCTGCGGGCTGCTTTTCTTTAATGTACTGAACAACATCGCCGACTGTTTTGAGTTTTTTTGTTTCTTCTTCAGAAATCTCAAAACGAAATTTGTCTTCAAATGTCATAATCAGCTCTGTTAAATCTAACGAATCGGCATTTAAATCTTCAACAAAAGACTTCTCAAGTGAAACCTCTTCTTGGTCAACGCCGAGCTGTTCAACAACAATCTCAGTTACATCTTGTTCTATTGATTCTGACATAAAGTTTTTTTCCTCACTATAAAAATTAACTAGTTAAAAGAGGCTCCTGCGCAAAATTCCATTTCGAGTGAAATTCGCGCTTTTCCCTTCGAAAGCGATTTTTTGCGGGGAGCCTCAAAAGACTCTTGAGAAACTCCTGCAATATTCTTCGAGCATTGATTCGGAAACGATTTTTGCGCGAAGTTTCCTGATTCAAAGCCACATTAAGCTAGCATACCACCATCAACAGTTAATACTTGTCCTGTAATATAATCAGACCGACAGCTTGCTAAAAAAAGCGCTGCATAGGCAATATCTTCTGGATTTCCAAATCGCTTCATAGGAATGCGGTCTAAGAGGGCTTTGCGTTGCTGCTCGTGTAAGCTATCTGTCATCGGCGTTTCAAAAAAACCAGGGGCAATACAGTTAATGCAAATGCTACGCGATGCTAGTTCTTTCGCAAGCGATTTCGTCAATCCGATCATTCCCGACTTCGACGCAGCATAATTAACTTGCCCTGGATTTCCTGTCAAGCCAACAACAGAAGAGATATTGACAATCTTGCCATACCGCGCTTTCATCATTGGGCGAATCACTGCCTGACATAAATTGTAAACAGACTTTAAATTGGTATCAATCACTTCGTCCCAATCTGCCTCTTTCATTCTCATAAACAGTTGATCCCTAGTGATTCCAGCATTATTGACCAAAACATCAACTCCGCCCCAAGCTTCGATTAACTGGCCGACGCTTTTATCAACTTCGCTCTTGCTTGCGACATTGAGCGTTTCCATCCAAACGTTCTGCTCTTCTGGAAATGCGCGCATATCTTCTATCTCGTGAAACACCTTTTGAGCCCGCTGCATATTTCTACCTAAAATAGCGACATGAGCTCCCTGCTGGGCAAATTTAAGGGCAATTTGACGACCAAGGCCCGATGTTCCTCCAGTAATCAGCGCCCGCTTTCCTTTAAGTAACTTCGCATCACTTTGCGCTTCTTCAGTCAATTTTTGGTTGTTATGACATACAGCTTGCTGGTGCATTTTTCTCCTCCCATATCCTGGCAAACTTTTCTAAATCATCAATTTTTTCAATGTGAAATGTTGCCGATCCAAGACCCATTTTGCGATTCATCCCACTTAGCGTCTTGCCACATCCAACTTCAATAAATAGCTCTGTGCCGCAGTTTTTCATCGCTGCGACTCCTTTTTCCCAATACACGGGCGCGACAACTTGATCAGCTAACAAGTGACGCCTTATTTCCACTTCAGGTACATAATCACCTGGAACATTCATGACAATCGCTGAGCTTCCCTGCTGAAGCGGTATCTCAGCTAAGATCGGAATGAGTTTCTCTTTTGCGGTTGCCATTAAACCACTATGAAAAGCACCTGAAACCGCTAGAGGAATCATTTTTTTTACTCCTCTTTGACACAGCTCTTCACTCATCCGCGCAACGCCGGCTTTTGTTCCAGAAATCACAACTTGACCAGGGCAATTGACGTTGGCTAGCCAGACCTCTTTTTCATTGCATTCTTCAAGAACATCTTTAACAACTGTTGCATTGCTTCCAAGAGCTACTGCCATTATTCCCGGATACATTAGCGATGCCTCTTCCATTAGCAACCCTCGCGAGCGCACCAGGTGAATGCCGTCCTTCCAAGCCAAACTTTCGGCGACTGTCATTGCTGTATACTCTCCTAAGCTCAACCCACTACAAACAGTTGGCACTAAATCGGGAAGCTGTTGTTGCACAACTCTCCAAATGGCGATTGAAGTGACGTAAATCGCCACTTGGCTATTTTTTGTCGCTGTCAATTCCACTTCAGGTCCTTCAAAAACCAGCCGGGACAACCGATACGACAAAAGATCGTCTGCTTCCTCAAAAGTTTCTCTAGCAATCGGAAATGCAGTAAAAAAATCCTGCCCCATGCCAACATACTGAGCTCCTTGACCGGGAAAGAGCAGCGCTAAATTGAGCTTTTTCATTGATTTCCCTCATAAGTAAGTAACGCAGCACCAAACGTCAACCCCGCCCCAAAAGCGACGAGCATGACCCGCTCTTGATCTGTGACTGTCTTCTTGCAGACGAGCTCATGTAGGGCGATGCCAACAGACGATGCAGAGGTATTGCCATATTTATGAATGGTTAAAAACACTCTGTCTTCAGGAACTCGAAAACGCTTGGCAAGTGATTCAATGATCCGCATATTCGCTTGATGGGGAATAAGCCACCCGATTGCTTCTTCTTCAATGTTCATCGCTTGCATGCAGTCTTTGATCGAAATTTCCATCCGCCGAACGGCATTCTTATAAATTTCTCGCCCCTCCATCTGGAGATAATGTGCGCGATTGCGCACAGTTTCTTCTGAAGCTGGCATCTTTGACCCTCCGGCGGGCAATTTAATCAGCTCAGCTTTAGTGCCATCGCAACCCAAATTGACGTGATCGATAGTCAGCCCCTCTTTATCAGCCTCAACTACGCAAGCCGCGGCTCCATCGCCAAAAAGAACACATGTGCTGCGGTCTTGATAGTCGACAATAGAAGAAAGCTTCTCAGAAGAGACAACTAAAACTTTTTGATACATTCCAGATTGAATATAGGCCTTTGCCATCGATAGGGCATAAATAAAACCTGTACAAGCCGCTTGGATATCAACGGCCGCGGCACACTTTGCCTCTAGCTTCGCCTGAATGAGACAGGCAGTGCTTGGAAAGAGATAATCCGGAGTTAAAGTGGCAAATAAAATTAAATCAATTGAATCTGGTTTAAGGTTAGCAGCTTGGAGCGCCTGTTTCGCCGCTTCGAAGCCCATATCTGATGTAAACTCATGCTTTGCGGCAATCCGCCTTTCTTTCATTCCCGTCCGCGTTGTGATCCACTCATCGGAAGTATCGACCATGCGTTCTAGGTCTTGATTCGTCAAGACTTTTTCGGGCAAATAAGCCCCTAAGCCAGTAATTGTTGCTTTTGTTTTCATATTTCTTAACAGTTTACTTATAACCCAAGTTGTGTGGCAAAATTCCATTTCGAGTGAAATTCGCGCTTTTGTCCTTGAGAACTACTTTTTGTAGATTGCCTATCCTTAGCAAGATATGTCAATTTACAAAAAGTAGTTCTCAAGTCAAAATCATCAAATTTCCCTTCGAAATGGAATTTTGCGTAGGAGTCTCCTAAAATTCTCTTTTTCCATCTATGACGCTTGAATTTTACAATTAACCTTGAGATTTGCAATCTCAGATTTTAACTAATAAAAGATTAAAAATAAAGTCTTTTTCATCAATGTATTTCTTAGTGTAACTTATGTAAAGTTTATATTTTCTACTTACTAACCTGGATTTCTCACAAGGCTTTAGAAAAGTTGAGAGCATCTGTTTCCCCCGAATATTCCACACAACTTGGGTTAAAATTCTTTTTTATTCTGCTTAAAAAACTATTTACCTGTGAGTGCGACCTATGGGTATTTATTGGGATAGTCTTATGGACCTACCTCAGGCTGCTTGCCAAGGCCTTCAAGGTCATTTTACGGGGACCTCTACAGCCACTTTTTCCGCTGAAAAATGACCAAAGAAACAACAGAGAGTAAGGTGATAAAAATCACGATAAGGGAAAAAGCGTGGTTTTCACGTTCAAAGGGAAGAGAGACATTCATACCATAAAGGCTGGCGATCATCGTTGGGATGCTAAGAATGATCGTTAAAGCGGTGAGAAGTTTGATGGTTTTATTGAGCTGGTTTGTGAAGATGATTTGATAAGAATCACGCAAGCTGCGAATACTGCGCAGGTTGATCGAGCAGAGATCTTCTGACTGGATACTGGCATTGAGTAAATCTTCTAAAAGATCCTGGTCTTTTTCGTAGAGAAGCGTGTAGCGCCCCGAAGTGATCGATTCGAGAACAGTGCGAATGGGAACCAGAGAAGAGAGGTATTGATTGAGAATTTCTTCATTGATTGTCAAGTTTGTGATGTCTTTGCTATCGACATAAAACATCTTTTTTTCTTGTTTTAAGACACTCGCCCTGGTTTTTTTGATTTGAAGAGTGAATTCCTGGGTGATTTTTAGAAGAATATAAATGAGAAATTTTGATTTTTGCGTCGGCGAAAGTGCGTGCTGCTGGGCAATGAAGCTTTCGACGAGTTTGCTTTTTTGAGGGCAGATCGTGATCAAGTAGTCTTGTGTAAGCACGATCGTAAAGGTCGTTGTATAAAGCCCTCCTTGTTGCTCGATCGGGTGTCGGGTAAAAATCAAGACGTGCTCTTTGATCCGTTCGATCCGAGGAATTTCGTAGCGATCGAGACAGTCATACATATCGGTATATTCGAGGCCGATGAGCTGACTAATTTGGGCGATGTCATTAGTCGTTGCCTCTTCAACATGGATCCAACAACCTGGGTAAGGCTCTTTGACCTCTTTAAAGGCATTATCATGGTCATCTTTATCGTAGACTGTAATCATTTTACTACTTACCTGTGAGTGCGACCTATGGATATTTATTTGAATTTTTCTTTTTCCCATGCTTGAAACGGGAAAATGGCCCCTACTTTATCCAAGTATGTTTTCAAGCATGGGAAAAATTGAAAATCCCTCTAAATACCCATAGGTCGCACTCACAGGTACTTAATGCCGTGAGACTAGCCCACTAACCCGTATTTGTGCGCAAGCTCTGCTAAAAAGCTTAAGCAAGACGTTTTTCGAGATTTC
>JBCCHO010000021.1:0-14914 GCA_039028715.1 Chlamydiota bacterium
AACGCCCTGTATAAGCTCATCTATTCAGCTTGCGAATGTATTAAGGTAAAGTGGAATCAGCCTATGCATAACTGGGCTACAATTATCTCACAGCTTGATATTTACTTCGAAGGAAGGTTAAAGCTCGAGCTGTAATTTACAACCTGACACAGTTTGATGAACGGTCTCGTCTTGCTAGCTTTTGCTGACCTTCACCCGTTCTAGGGCTTGCACTTCTTCATCTTCAATATCTAATCCGGCAATTTTAGCTACTTTCTCAAGAGGCATTCCTTGCTCAACAAGCTCCTGTGCCATTTCTAGTGCTTTTCTTCTCTCGCCTTCTTCGCGTCCCTTTTCCAGTCCTTCTTCGCGTCCCTTTTCCAGTCCTTTTTCTAAGCCTTCTTCGCGTCCCCTTTCCAGCCCTTTTTCTAGGCCTTTTTCTTCAGCGTCTTTGAGCTTGCAGCTCTCTTTAGCGCGGTCGGCCTGCAGCTTGTCAAACTCCCTTTTTTCCTCATCATTTAGATTCAGATAGTCAAGCCTTTTTTCTACCCTTTTCAAATCCCGATACTTATCAAAAGCTTCTGACCTGATCTCTCCTGTTTTGAGCATGTGCATCCATTCATCGAATTTATTTTTAAAGCTTTCATGAAAGTTTTTCGGGAAAACATAAAAATACTCTGGCAAATCTTCCAATGTATTTTGCTTTCTCCCTCCTATGTTTTTTTGAATCATCAGCTTCTGATGATTGTTAACTCCCCTTGGCTCTGTTTTCCCATGATACAGGTAGTCATCAACGTTGCCATACGCTTCATATAAAATCGAAATATGTATGACCTTTTCAATTTTAGAAAAGTCGCCTCCTTTGTCTATAAAATGATGCACTGTTGCATAAGAGGTGTTGTAGTGCGCTTTATACCCAGCATCAGAAAAAAAGCTCTTTTCAATCTCAATTAAATAGTGCTTCCCAGCCTCATCTTCAACGAGAAGGTCCGGAATCGTGACTTTTGTTGTCGATAGGCTTTTTTGGTTCTCAGGATCCTTAACAGTAAGGATTTTAACTTTAGGGTACCCAACAAGCTCAAGCAGTGAAGATATAAAGTCTTCAACCACATAAAAATCTGCTTTGTTTTTTAATAAGAATTTGATCGCATAGTCAAAACTAATTAACATTCCTTGTTTCCTTCCCGATTTCTTAGCTTCTTCTGAATAGCATACCTTATACCGAATGCTTCTAACTGGGATATTTACTGAAGACTTATGGTAAGACTTTAACATAGAAATATTTTTTTGGCTCTTGAAAAATCGTTGAGTGGGATAGCCTCATCTCCCTTCTATTATATAGTCGCTTTTGAGAAACTCCTCAAGAAAGAAAGAACTCATCTTTTGTCCCCTAAACGCTCTTTTTCTCGTTAAAACCTTCACCCGAGTTCACTTTGTTGAAAAGATCGTTTAGGGAGCAAAATCCACAGTTCTCTTTCATGAGTACGAATGTCAGGTACCGATCTGCAAAAAACGATAGGCTAACCCGCATTTCTCACAAGGCTCTGGAAAAATTTGGAGCCTCTGTTTTCCGAGTATTCCAAGAAGCTCTTTTGGAAATGGTTACAACCATTCCCTTTTTAGCAGAACTTGTGAGAACTACGGGCTAAGCTTATTTAGTTGCAGTTTTATCGCTCTGTACACGACAAAAATCTCCCACTAGGGCTGACAAAGACTTTGCCAAACGCTTTTTTCCCCCTCATCCATAGCGCTTTGGCTATGAATTCGTCTTTCAAAAAGGTTTTGCTTTGTCTTTGCTCACCCCTAGCGGGAGGTTTTTGTCGTGTACAGAGGTTTTATCGTCTAAATGGGTGTTAAATAATTGACTATCAATAACATTCTTAGTTTATCAGGAACGAATATATACTCGCAAGCGATTCAAAGTGAGAACAGTTGCTATATTGGTAGAGGTTTGAAAAAAGTCGGTTCTCCTCAATTTTAAGGCTTCTTTGAAGATAAAATTATTTTTGAGAAGAAGCGCCTTTTTTTCAAACCTCTACCAACATAGCAACTGGAGTGAGAAAGTATTGAATTCTCACCAAGATAGCCCTGCGGGCCCTAGGCACACCTTCCCTAAAAAGTAGAATCCTTTTATCATCACTTTCACCGGCTTTTGAGCCTACCCCAAGTTGCCACCTTGTTTCGAATGCGAACCATGCGGGCTAAACTGGTGGATTTTCAACACGACTTTGCTTGAGCTAGTAAAGTCACACAACTGCAAAAGCGGCAATGGCGGAAAAAACCGAAAAGGCGACCCCGAAAAAACTGCGCGACGCGCGCAAAAAGGGACAGGTAGCAAAGTCAAAGGACTTTCCGTCAGCTTTTACTTTTGCGACTTCGTTTGCCTTAATCGTCCTAACTGCGACTTTCTTTTTTAAAAATTTAGCGGGATTCATGGTAGCCTGCTTTTCTTCTGTTAAAGATGGAAGTCGACTCTCGTCGGAAATCCCCTCTTTTATCCGCCTTGCCCTTGAAGTCATCTTCAATACTTCTCTTCCGTTTATGATTTTGATCTCGATTATCGGGCTTCTCGTCAATTTTTTGGTCGTCGGCCCGCTTTTTTCACTGCAGTCAATGAAACCCGATATCAAGCGGCTCAATCCGATCACAAATATCAAAGGGATGTTCAAAATCAAAACCTTTGTCGAGCTGTTAAAGTCGATCGCTAAAATCGCCGGCGCTGTGCTTTTAATCTATTCGGTCGTCTACAATAGCCTTGCCGAAATTATCGCTACAGCGGCAATGCCAATGCTCGGAGCCGCCGCTGTCTTCAGCGACTTTCTCATCAAGGTCGCCTTTCGTGTCGGACTGTTTTTTCTCGTCGTCGCCATTGCCGACCTCGTCTTTCAGAAAAAGAATTTTGCCAAAGAGATGAAGATGGAAAAGTTCGAGGTAAAACAAGAAGTCAAGGATACGGAAGGAAACCCAGAAATCAAAGGGAAACGGCGGCAAATCCAGCAGGAAATCGCTTACCAAGAGGGCCCAAAAAGCGTTCGGCGAGCCCGCGCCGTTGTGACCAATCCAATCCACATCGCCGTCGCGCTTGAATACCGCGCTGAGGAACAGCCGGCCCCAAAAATTATCGTGATGGGTAAGGGAATCAAAGCCGATAACATGCTTAAAGTGGCGCTCGAGTACGATATCCCGATTGTGCGCAATGTCCCATTAGCGCAAGAACTATACAATAAAGGCCAAGTCGGTCATTATATTCCAGAAGAGACCTATGAGGCTATTGCCGAAGTTCTCAAGTGGTTAAATCAACTCGAAGAAACCCCGGAACACGACTTGGAGATCTTTAAATGAGCATTGCCAGTTTCCTAGGTAGTGGGAAAGTTCTCAATGCCCTTACTCGCTCTAGCGACGCTATTTTAGCTGCATTTGTGGTGATCATTATCATGATGATCATCATCCCCGTACCGCCGCCTGTCATTGACTTTTTTATCGCGATCAATATGACCGTCTCTATTTGCTTGTTGATGGTCGCCCTCTACATTCAAAAAGCTGTCCACATTTCGATTTTCCCCTCGATTCTTTTGATCACAACCTTGTTTCGCCTTGGAATTGAAATTGCAGCAACGCGACAAATTCTTCTCCATGCCGACGCAGGGGAAATTATTTTTGCTTTTGGAAACTTTGTCGTCGGAGGAAATTTCGTTGTCGGTGGCGTTGTCTTTTTGATCATCACGATTGTCCAGTTTATCGTTGTGACAAAAGGAGCAGAACGGGTTGCCGAAGTCGCCGCTCGATTCACCTTGGATGCGATGCCGGGAAAACAAATGAGCATCGACGCCGACATGAGAAGCGGCGTGATCGATTCTAACCAAGCGCGCGAATTGAGATTGGGTCTGCAAAAAGAAAGCCAACTATACGGTGCGATGGATGGCGCGATGAAGTTCGTGAAAGGAGACGTGATTGCCGGGATTATCATTGCAATCGTCAACATCGTCGGCGGATTGATTGTCGGGATCGTTTTTCACGGAATGTCGGCAATGCAAGCCGCTCAACTTTATAGTTTGCTCTCGATTGGCGGTGGCCTTGTCACTCAGATTTCCTCGCTGATGATCTCGTTAACCGCTGGTATCATCACAACCCGTGTTTCGAGTGATAAAAAAGGGGGAAACCTCGGAAAAGATATTTCGACGCAGATTTTTTCCCACTCAAAGGGACTGATCATTGCTAGCGTAGTCACATTGGGAATGGCTTTCCTCAAAGGGTTCCCAACTTGGATTTTTGTCGCGCTCACCCTCGGCCTTGGGGGCGTCGGCGTCAAAAACCTAATCAAAGAGCGCAGAAAAGCGGCAAAAGCTGCTGCGGGCGGGATGGGACCGGCAAGTGTCGAAACTGATGTTGAAGGCCATGCAGTCGTTCAAGGTGGGCTCGACAGTTACGCGTTAACGCTGCCTGTTATTTTAGAAGCGGGTAAAAACTTATCGACACTGATTCGAAAGGAAAAAGGGGGCAAGGGATTTATCGAAGAAATGATTCCCAAAATGCGCCACGCTCTTTACCAAGACCTCGGCGTCCGCTTTCCAGGAGTTCATGTACGAACGGATTCGCCCACTTTAGAGGGCAGTGATTATTCGATTTTCTTGAACGAAGTTCCCCTAGCCAGGGGTAAAATCATCGAAAATTCAGTGCTTACAAATGAGACGGAAGAAATTTTGCGCCGCTATAATCTTCCGTTCACTGCATCACCGAATGCGATCGGCCGCGCTTCTTTGTGGGTGGACATGAAATATATCGAGGTGCTTAAAAAAGCGCGGATCAAATACTGGGCGCCGCTCGACGTGATGATTCTTCATCTATCTCATTTTTACAAGACACACGCCTCTGAATTTATCGGCATTCAAGAAGCGCGCGCAATCTTAGAGTTCGTCGAAAAATCGTTTCCCGACCTCATCAAAGAAGTGACTAGACTCGTTCCTTTGCAAAAGCTGACTGAAATTTTTCGCCGTCTCGTCCAAGAGCAAGTTTCAATCAAGGATTTGCGAACGATTTTGGAAGCACTTAGCGAGTGGTCGCAAACAGAAAAAGACACCGTTTTACTCACTGAATATGTCCGATCATCGCTCAAACGCTATATCAGTTACAAATACTCCCTCGGCCAAAGCGTACTTTCTGTCTATACTCTCGACCCCGAAATCGAGGATATGATTCGCGGCGCAATCAAACAAACATCAGCTGGCTCTTATCTTGCGCTCGACCCAGATTCGGTGCAACTCATCTTACAGGCAATGCGCACTATTGTCGTCCCAACGCCACCAGATGGGCAACCGCCCGTTCTGCTCACTGCTATTGATGTCCGCCGCTTTGCTCGCAAACTGATCGAAGGGGAATTTCCCGACATGGCAGTCGTTTCCTACCAAGAAATTGTCCCCGAAATCCGAATCCAACCACTTGGCCGCGTACAGCTTTCCTGAGAGAGCATTTGTACATTTTTTAGCCGCTTGGTATGATAAAATTAATCTAACACAACTGTGCATTGGGCTAACCCCGATTTCTCATAAGGCTCTTGCAAGTTCGTGCTGACATAAGTTTTACCCTTCCTAGGTTATGAGCGACGACGTCACCCCGGTCAGCGGTGTCAATATTGATAAAAGTATTGAAAGCACCGAGCAAAAAGAAGCTAAGGAAATTCTCCAGCGAGAAGCTCGGCAGATTTCTAGCGAAGACAACATGGTAAAATGGGCTGAGAATGAAGCTCCTTTTAACCCAAGACGTCAGCGCAAAAACTTCAAAACCCTCAAAGAGCAATTTCAGCGAAAAGCGACAACAGGCCGTCCAGAAAAGTCTGACACTGCGCGCTCTGAAGAAGCCTCAGAGTCGGTTTTAGCTGAACAAATCGCCGAAGACTTTTATAAAAGCAATCCAGAGTTGCAAAAGAAAACTCTGTTAGCACTCCGCGCCTTTATCAATCCCGACGATTCTTTAGAAGAAATTTTAGAAAAGCTACAAAGCATTTACAAAGACCAATACCTGGCCGATGAAGCGATCGACTTTCTCATCCAGACTTCTGAGCGAAAAGAGGCGCTAAAGAGAAAGTTGATCGAAGTCAAAGCGCGCTTCAATGCTCATTTTGGCCGAGAGATTCTCGCTGGCCGCAACATTGCAGCTCAAGCGCTTAATTTCTCGCGTAAAAACCTCGGAACGCCGACAGCCTTGCGCGATCTTTACCGCGATATTACGGGCAAACCGCGCAAGCCCTACAATTTATTCCAGGAGCTCACAACACAGTTTAAGTTTTCTGATATGAAAAATATCATCGACTTTATCTTGCACTCGCTGGGATCTGATCTTAAAGCAAAGGGCTCATCTATCTCCCGTTCTGAGCTGCAGCGGCTGTTTAGTGAAGCGCGCACAATGCAAGCGATTTTGGGGCTGTTCCGCTTTTTCCATGCACGGATGAGAGTCATTAAAAAGCTCTTTGATCGCGAGGATCTGGTAATGCCAATGCAGCTGAACTTTGAAAAACTCGCCCAATTGCTGATGGAGCTCTTGCAAGAGCGTTATCCTTCTAACACCAAAATTTTAAAGCTCGCTTTTACTTTGGGCATATCTGAAGAACTCGCTGCGCAGATTATCGTCTTTACTCAATATCGAGACGCCATGCGTCATATTTCTCCCAAACTTTTCTTTTCCGAGCGGCATCGTCAAGAAATGCTCATGACCTTGATGGAAACATTAAGCGACCTAGAAGATGAACTCGAAGACGAGGAAGAGGAGGACGAAGATTAAGCATGAACTTCTTTCAAGAGCTCGTTTGGGATCTAGGGGAAATGATGAAAATCCCCTTCCATATCGATGAAAATAACGCTTGTCGTCTCTTGATCGGTGAAAAATTGCCCATTCAACTTGAAATGGACGATATGGGCGAAAACGTCCTGGTGGCTGCTTCGGTATCTGAAATTCCACCAGGTCGGTTTCGAGAAGATCTTCTCAAAGCGGCGCTCAAAGCCAATGCCCCTTACAACCCCCACGGAGCACTTGCCTATGTCGAAAAAAAAAATATCCTCGTCCTTTACAAATTCCTCGCAATAAGCCAGTGCACGGCGCCTAAACTCGTCGAATTTCTCGTCCCGTTTATTGAATACGCTGAATCGTGGCAAGCCTCTGTCCTGTCGGGGATTCCCCCTTCTCCGAGCCAGCACACAAATAAGCGCGATTTACCCCCCCCTTTTAGCATCCGATGATGATCCCGATTGAAACCCAGCTCAAAAAAGGCCCGACATCAACTGCTTGGAATACCATTGGCGTTCGGCACCACCACGGCATTAATCTTCCTTTAGCGGCGATTCGAACAAAAAAAAGTGCCGGAATTGGCGAGTTTTTCGATTTGCTTCCGCTGATCGATTGGTGTGCTCAGCTCAAGCTCGATATCATTCAACTATTACCGCTAAATGAATCGGGAAAAAATGAACCGAGTCCCTACAATGCGCTATCATCGTGCGCACTACACCCGATCTATCTTAGCCTGCATGCGCTTCCTTATCGCAACGCAGCCTCCGATCTGCAACACTTAACGTCGTTAAACGACACAAAACAGGTTGCTTATCAAAAGGTCTATGAGCTCAAGCTTACCTACCTTTGCCACTACCTCGCCGCTGTTGATGATCAACTCAAAAGCGAGCCGACCTACACAGATTTTTTAGCAACCCAAGAGTGGCTTACCGAGTACGCACTCTTTAAAGTCTTTAAAAATAAACACAACGACCAGAATTGGCAAGAGTGGCCAGAAGAAGAGCGCCATCCGAGCAAAACACAACTTAAAAAATGGCTAAAAGAGTATGCCCGTGAAGTCGATTTTTACTGCCTATTGCAGTATCTTTGTTTTAACCAGCTCAAAGCCGTAAAAGCTTATGCCGAGCGCCACAATGTTTGGCTCAAAGGCGACATTCCGATTCTGGTCAACCCCGATAGCGCCGATGTTTGGGCACATCGCACATTTTTTCATTTAGACCGCGTCGTTGGCCGGCCGAGCAGCAATTTAGAACCCGACGGTCAATATTGGGGGTTTCCCCTATACAACTGGAAAGCGATGGAAGAAAACCACCACGAGTGGTGGAAAAAACGGCTCCAAACAGCGAGCCAACTGTATCACATTTACCGCATCGATCACATCATTGGCTTTTTTTGTCTGTGGACAATTCCGGCAGGCCAAAGCCCAAAGACGGGCTGCTATTTCCCCAGCAATCCCGACCTTATGCGAGCTCAAGGGCGCCATCTCTTGGAAACACTCCTCTCGTTCACAGAGATGCTTCCCATTGGCGAAGACCTGGGCGATCCCTACCCATTTATCAAAGAAACGCTTGCTAGCTACGGCATTCCCGGAACAAAAGTATTTCGCTGGGAGAGGGACTGGGAGCGCAACAGTGAATTTATCGCCTATTCCGACTATCCGCCGATCAGCATGTCATCGGTTTCCACCCATGACCTCGACACAACCCCTCTTTGGTGGCAAAAATTTCCCTCTGATGCAGCTGCTTACGCGGCCTTCAAAAAATGGCGTTACTCAAAAACACTTCACCGAGACCAACTCCTAGAGATCTTGTGGGATAACCATCATAGCGGTAGTTTGATTCACATCAACTTGCTGCAAGAATACCTGGCACTAACGCCCGAGCTCACCTGGGATAACCCAGAAGACGAGCGCATTAATTACCCGGGAACGATCAAGTCGCGCAACTGGACCTACCGCTATAAGATGCCGCTTGAAACGTTGCTCACAGACCAAGCTTTGAGCGACTTTTTTCGCCATATCTTAACATGAGTTCGACATAAAGGTTCATATATAGTGCTTCCGGTTCAAAAGCGCCCAAAAGCAAACTGAATTTAAAGTTCTCTAGATTGCATTTTTTATTCTAGCCAATATTACCTTTGAGTACGACCTATTTTTCCCTTTAGCGCTGCTATTTCAAATAGATTTCATATAAATATTTTTTGAACTAAAACCTGTGAGCGTGCCCTATTTCGTGCCAAGAGCCTATCGCGGTAAAATTATTTTTTAACCCCAAGTTGTGTCTTCTGATCGCTCATTTTGAGGCGCTAACTTTCGCACATTATCAAAAAGATAAGGGTGAAAGTTAGCGCCTCAAAAAAAATCCTTTTAGCGGGATAGTCCCATGAGATATAAGCTTGGACTATAAACCCAAGCCCGCGTCTGATGATAGCTCATCTAAAATTCTCTTTTCTCACCTGCCAGAGGCTTGAATTTTCAGTTTGCTTTATTCAAGTATGCTGAAAATTCGAGCCTTAAACAGTTAAGAAAAATGATCTAAACTATCATCAGACGCAGGGGTTATCACACGCAGCGACCGTATGAAATGTTTGGTTTTTTTTCTATCCTTGGTTTGTTTTGTTTCGTCTGCTTTTGCGCGCCCAAAAGTAGAAGTTGAAACGATTTATACTACCCTCGATCCCCACTCGATCTCTCAGCTGCTTGCTTTTTACTCGCTTTATCCCGAAGAAGCTGCTGGTCAGCGAGCGCTTAAACGGGCATGGGCTCTTTTGCAACGCCACCGCAAAGAGACTATCGCCTTTTCTCCGCTCATTTTTCCACCAGTCGATTTGGCAGCGATGATCGCCGTTGTCAACCCAACTTTTTTTACATCCCCTGTCAAATCTCTCACGAAGTCGCAACTGCAAATGATCGAAAAAATTGCCGATCACCTTTCTAATCGGCGCTTAAAGGGGTTTTCCGCTTTGAATAAGGCGGCGCTTGTTTCTCTTCCTTCAGAAGAAATCGACCTCGCCCGTGCGCTGCTCATCTATGCCTTTGACGAAGATGAAGCCAAGTTAGATAAAATCCGCACATATGAAGCTAATCTCGACCTGATGGCTCTTCAAATCCTCGCTTATTTGCCATTAAATGCGAGCGATGAAGCTAAAATTCAGGCGATCAACCGGCTCATTTTCTATGACCAAAAATTCCGCTTCCCGCCACATTCTCTTTGGGTTCACGATGTCGATCTTTACACTTTGTTGCCCGCTGTTCTCGACAGCCGGCGCGGCGTTTGTCTCGGCGTTTCTGTCCTTTATCTAGCGCTTGCGCAGCGCCTTAACTTATCATTAGAAATCATCACGCCTCCTGGTCACATCTATTTGCGCTACAAAGCAGGTGAAAAAACGATCAACATCGAAACGACAGCCCGCGGCATTTCACCTCCTTCGAAAGTTTACCTGGGAATCAACACAAATGCATTAGAACAGCGCTCGATAAAAGAGGTCATTGGGCTCACATTCATCAACCAAGCATCGAGCGCTTGGCAACGCGAACATTACGCTCAAGCCCTTGCTCTTTATCAAGAAGCCCTGCTCTTCCTCCCAGAAAACCCACTGCTGCGGATGTTGCTCGGCTATCAATACTTGCTTAACGGCCAGCTTTTAGCGGGGATCGAAGCGTTAAAACAAGTCAAGGGAGTTCCTTTCGAAGGAGCTATTTACCCAGAAACGCTCCCAGAAGATTTTTTAACGGGAAAAGTAGATGTCGAGGGCATTAAAGCGGTTTTTCTTCACGTCGATGAAACGCGAACATCGATCTTGGCTAAGCAGACCAAACTCAAGTCTGCTCTTAAACGCTGCCCTAAATTCCGCAACGGACTTTTTCACCTCGCCATCACTTACCTCCAGCTGGGCCGCAGAAGTGAAGCGCTTGCCGTTTTAAACCGCTATCACGAACTCGACGCCCATAACCCCGTCGTCGAATATTATTTAGCAATCCTATCGATTGACCGCTTTCACTACCACAAGGCTTGGCAATACCTTAAAAATGCCGAAGCCATTACAGCGGCCTGCAATTACACACCACAAGCCCTGCGCTGTCTGCGCCACCGTTTGCGCACGCTGACTCCCGACCCAGCGACACTTCCCTAGCCCAAGTTTGCCATATGCTCTGCTAAAGCACTTCTGCAGCTAATGCAGCTAATGGAGAGCGCTCTGTCTTTTCAAAAAAGATATGCCCATAAAGTCCATACGGCTTAAATTTTTCGACCACATAAGTCAGAGCATTGGAGTTTTTATCGAGATAAGGGTTATCGATTTGCGTTGGATCACCAGTTAACACCACTTTTGTCCCTTTACCAGCGCGAGAAATAATAGCTTTGATTTCATGTGGTGTCAGATTTTGAGCTTCATCGATGATAATATAAGTATGAGCAAATGAGCGCCCCCGAATGAATGTCACGGCTTCCATTTCAATCTTATCGCTTTCGACAAACCACTGTTTCGAAGTCCGACCATTTTCTTTCCCCGTATGAGTTTCACAAATAAATTCAAGATTATCGTAGATCGGTTGCATCCAGTGGTACATCTTTTCTTCTTTTGTTCCAGGCAAATAACCGATATCTTTTCCAAGTGGCATGATGGGACGGCTAATCACAATGCGGTTATAAATTTCTTCATCAAAGACTTTGCGCAAACCGCATACGAGCGCAAGCAGCGTTTTCCCTGTCCCAGCTTGGCCGATCAGTGTCACAAGTTGGATATCATCGCGCAAGAGCAGATCAAAAGCGCATTGCTGCTCAACGTTGAGCGGGGAAATGCCCCAGATGCCTTCAGATGAGGGAGAAATGGGCTCAATCGCTCTAACTTTAGGATTGTATTTACCCAAAACTGTCGATTGTTCAGGGCATTCCAAGTGACAATACTCATTGGGAAACAGCTTAATATCGGGAACAGTGAGGCTTCCGCGAACTGCTAGCGTATCGATCTCTGGCTTGGGAAGAGCAAGTTGACGCCACCCTCGATACAGTTGGGGATAAGTTTCCTTGATGTTGTCATAATCTTGCGTCTTCACACCAATTGACTCAGCCTTAATACGCAAAATAAAATCTTTAGATAGCAAAACCACCACCTCTTTTCCTTGCCGTTTAAGTTTATAAGCGGTAAATAAAATGCGGTGCTTATTTTGGTCGAGATTGAGTGGAAACCCCTCGCGATCAACTCCTTTATTATCAACATAGATGGATAACGCCTGATCATTAGGAAGATCAACACCCTGAAAAAGATCTCCTTTAAGCGCACCTAAAAACCGAATGACATGGCGCGCGTTTTTTCCTAGCTCGCTTGTTAAGCGCTTCATTTTATCGAGCTCTTCTAGCACAACAAGAGGAATCACAACATCATGGCCCTCAAATTTTTTTACAGCATCGGGATCATATAATAAAACATTAGTATCTAGAACATAAGTTCTTTGGCTCATGCATCCACTCCTTTTTAACCTGAGTTATGAATTTAACGCCTTTAGCCCGTATTTCTGACCAGCTCTGCGTAGAAGATTGGGCAGTCTGTTTTTTGAGATTTCAAAAGACTCTCGCAGAGAATGTTTGTAACCATTTCCAAGAGAGTCTTTTGGAATATTCGGAAAACCAGATGCCCCAAGATTCCCCGGAGTCTTGTGAGAAATACGGGTTAAGATGAGTGTTTTTATGAGGAAAATGAAAGCTATTTGAGTGAGTAGAATAGCCGAAGTGCTATTTCCGAATGAAAATAGCTTTCATTTTTCCCATAAAAATCGCTCAAATTAAAGACGTTAGATTCAGAGCTTAGGTTTTTATCAAATTCGCTGAGAAAACCCACTTGTTCAGGCGTGGGATGAGCTCTGAGATTTTCCGTTTTGAACTCTCATTTTGCCGAGGGCACGACTCGAATTAAATCACCTAATCTAAGTAGATTATGTCAATTTAGAGAGCTATTTTTGATCGATTTCTACCTGTGCTCTTATTTAACAGGTGGATAAAACCCAGGGAAAAATCGGTCAAAAGAGGCCATCAGACACAACTTGGGTTATAACTTCGTCTTATCATTCCCTTTTTTAAAACCCAAGGTATATAGTGCTTCCGGTTCAAACGCACCCAAGAAAACGGATTTAAAGCCTCTAGATCGTATTTTTTCTTCGTCGCCCATATTAAACTTAATATTGGCTAGAATAAAAAATGCAATCTAGAGAACTTTAAATTCAGTTTGCTTTTGGGCGCTTTTGAACCGGAAGCACTATATGTACCTATTCTAAAAGCCGATGGCACGAAATAGGTCGCACTCAGAGGTAATAACACGCATCTTTAGGCTCCCCGCAAAACATTACTTAGCCAACTCAATTTTTTCTGGAAAGCCAAATAGATTTTTTGACAGCAGGGTTTTGCGGAATTCCAGCGTTCAGGAGGTAGGCAGATTGCGAGAGTTCGATTTTCGTTGTATTTTGTAAATTCTGATTGTAAAAATTCGAAAACAGCCGATTTATTAGGAGGTTTGTTAATTTGATCATCGGTTATCTTAAGATATTCAATTATGTGGCTAAAGCTGTCAGCAGAGGTAAGGTCCTTAGTATATTTTTTCTCAAATTTATAGAGGCTAAGATAAGCCATTTTTACCTCGTCACCGAGATCTTCCCACTCACCTTTTTGTTTGATCGTAGATATGGCGTGCTTTACGCAGTAATTGTAGCGATCAGCTGTTATGTCTTTCTCCAGGCTCTTTTTAAATTGCTCAAGAGCTCCCAGGTCTTTTATAGTCATATATTTGAAAATATTTCTGCCGAATAATTTTGTATAAGCTGCTAATTGTTCCGATTCCAAACTGGAGAGAAAATTTTTAATATTGCTGAAATTAAGTAACTTAAATTTTGAAAAGCGGTGATATGGGGAGACAATGTTAGTTGATTGGAAACCTATATGTATATCAAATCTGAATTCGAGCATCTTATTAATGACACTGACCTTTTTTGAGAAAAAGGGCACGAATAATGCATTGTTAGCAAAATAGTCGCCAACTTCTTGGTCACTTAGTATGGGATTCATTTTTTTAATATAAGCTAATTGTATTTTTTCAGAGAGTTGATTCCAATCTTTTGAGCCGTGGGTTAATTTAGAAAGAGAAATGAAGTCTTTTTTCTTAAGATCCTGAACGATCTTTTCGGAGCCATTAGGGATAAAGGGGTCTGGCATAGTAGAATAAAACTCTAGAGGCCCGAGGTTCCACTTGAAGCCAGAAAAATCCAAACCACAGGATAAGATTTTGCATTCATATTCGGCTTTCTTCTCGTTAGGAAGTTTGTTCCAAATTTTGCTAGGCACTGTTATAAGGAGCGCTTTTAGTTGCCATTCTTGGAGATCTTGGACAGAGCTATCTTTGAGATATTTAAGTAGGTTTTCTGTTGATTTTAGGTTTTTCAAAAAAGGAATAACGGTTTTATCTTGTTGATAAGAGACGCCAATTTTTGATAATTGACGCGACCAAAGTTTCCATGCAAGGCCGATATAGCAAAAAAAACTGTAAAAAAAACTTTTTATTTTTTCAGTTAGACTGGCTTTTGTCCTAATATGACTACCTATTAGACTGGCTTTTGTCTTACTATGACTACCTATATCTCCGTAGCAATAATACGAGGTTGAACTGTTTGTGGTTGGTGTGGCCATATTAAAAAACCTAATAATATATTTTCTTAATTTAAAATTATAATACACTTCTAAATAAAGTTCAAGGATAAAATAGTAAAAAAAACGGTGATTTCATGAGGCTATATCGAGGGTAATTTATCTTAACCCAAGTTCACCCCTTGTAGTGTCGAATTTTTATCGCCTCATTGACCCTAAACCGCTTACAGTTTTTGGAATGGGTCGCATGAAGGCCTTGTTCACTTCTCCTTGGGAATTTTCGACCACTTTAACACGTCTTTCGCGATGATTTTACCTGTAAAAATGCAGGGAGCAAAGTGTGCGAAACAGTGAACAAGTCCCGCATGAACGCTATCCCAAAAACTGTAAGTAGTTGATAATCAATGAAAATTAAAAAATTCGAGACTACAAGGCTCTGTACTGGACAAAAATCTCCCGCTAGGGGTAAGCAAAGACAAAGCAAAACCTTTTTGAAAGACGAATTCATAGCCAAAGCGCTATGGATGAGG
>JBCCHO010000022.1:0-14826 GCA_039028715.1 Chlamydiota bacterium
AAGAACCCAAGGGAAATGCGCCCAAATTAATCACTCCAAATCACCGACCTTTTCTCACTTTGAATCGTCTTCGGTATATGTTTGAGCCACACTTACTTAGAACTATGAGCAAAAAATTTTATCTCTTAATCACATGTTGGTTAGCTTGTTTCTCCGCGCTTACAGCAGAAACACCGACTACGCCGCTTCCGCAAACGCCGCCCCCATTATCAACTGTTGATGCGGAGCTCGAAAAAGCGCAGAAGGATTTTGATGAAGCTAAAAAGATGTTTAATCCGTGGTATGCTGGCCCTATCATTACGGGAGGAGCTCACAATGTTCCCCCTAGACATTTCAATATTCAGCCCTATCTCTTTGTCACTAATACCTATGGCACGTTCGACCGCAACCGCAAATCCCGCTCGATCCCAGATATTCTGACTGTAAATCCCGTTTTTGTTTACCAAATGGGGTGGCTTAGCTGGCTCGACTTTACGGCTGTCATCTCAGCCCTATACAACAGTCAATCGGGAATGGATAACTTCGACATCGGCGATACTGAATTTAGTTGGGGAATTCCACTTCTCGAAGAAACCCCCTATAAACCCGCTGTCCGCTTTGTTGTTTCGCTTTTGATCCCAACAGGCAAATATAATAGGCTCGATCCCGACAAGAATGGCATCGACGCAACAGGAAGCGGGGCTTATAGCACGCGCTTATCGCTCAACATGAGTAAAATCTTTTGGTGGATCTCCACTCACCCGTTCCGCACGCGTCTCTCTCTTAACTACACTATCCCAATGACGACTCATGTCAAAAATTTCAATGCTTACGGCGGCGGCTTTGGAACAAGCGGTAAAGTGCGCCCCGGCAATCTGATTGAAATTGACGGCTCAATCGAATGGAGTTTTACTCAAAAATGGGTCTTGACTCTTGATCTCGTCTATACGTATCAAAATCACGCCACCTTTTCGGGAAATCGAGGAATCAGTCCCGATGGAACAACGGCTGCTGTTGGCGCTCCTTCAAGCGAGCGCTTTAGCGCAGCCCCAGCTATTCAATACAACCCATCGCAACATTTGGGGATCTTGATCGGTGCTTGGGTTGCATTGACTGGAAGAAATGCCGGTCAATTTGTTTCCGGGATCGCCACAGTAACTTACTACTGGTGAGTAGCTAACCCAGATGTCTCACAAGCTCTGCAAAAAGGCTTGAGCAGACTGTTTTTTCGAGAAATTCAGAACTTGGGTTATGAAAAATCCGGACTAGCAACATAACTTGGATTAGAAAACCTCGCGCAAAAAAAGCTCCATCTCTTGGAACGCGCGCTGCTCAGCTTCTGGCTGATATAGCGTACCGAGCTTGGGATCATTGGCATCCGGATTGGTAAAAGCATGCATCGTATTGCCGTAGATATGCAGTTGCCAGTCGACGTTTAATTGAGTCATCTCGCAGGTAAAGTTCGCCACTTGCTTTGGTGGAACCATTGGATCATCGTGGCCATGTAAAACGAGCACTTTCGCCTGGATCGGCTTTTTTTCGCTCTCTTCAGGGGCATTGAGCAATCCGTGAAAACTTACAACTCCTTTAACATCAGCCCCGCTGCGGGCTAAATCAAGGGCGCAAAGTCCGCCAAAACAAAACCCAATTGCACCCAAACGGCTGCGATCGACAAACGGTTGCTTTTCTAGTGCTGTGACGCCTGCTAACATCCGCTCTCTAAGCAACACGCGATCTTCAATTAGCGGTTTCATCAAGGCGCTATTTTCGTCATTATTCGCTCCCAAAACGCCTTTGCCATACATGTCAAGGGCAGCGCCGATATAACCGAGCTCAGCTAACGTCTGCGCTTTGCGGCAAGCAAAAGCGTCGCGCCCACCCCATGCGTGAAAAACAAAGACAAGCGGGAATTTTTGATTATCTCCGCGCGGCATAGCGACATGCGCTTCGAAAGTTTTTCCCTGATGCTGATACTCAATGAGTTTTGTTTCCATGATCATTTACACTTTACAACTGATTTGCCAACCGGGTAAAATTTTAAATTATCTTTTATAAAGATGCAATACTACCTGTGAGGGCGACCTATGGGCATTTAGAGAGATTTTCAATTTTTTTCATGCTTGAAACGGAAAAATGGCCCCTACTTTATCCAAGTATGCGCCCATTTTTCCGTTTCAAGCATGGGAAAAAGAAAAATTCAAATAAATACCCATAGGTCGTACTCACAGGTACTACTATTTTGCCAGATGGAGGTTCTATGAGAACGCTTTCTTTTCTACTTTTCTCTCTTATTTTGCCGTTTGCGCTCTGCGCCACAACTAAAAAAGACTCGCATCCAATTACAAAGATCAGCCGGTGGTTTAATAAAGAAAAAGAGCGCACCGAAGGGCGTTTTCACAGGTTTGCAACACTGGCGACCGTCTCCGCTGCAGGAAAACCCTACACTCGAATGATCGAGCTTGTGAAGGTAAGCAAAAAAAATGGTCTCGTTTTTTTCACCCATAAAAACAGCGTGAAAGTTCAACATTTTTCCTTAAACTCAAATGCTGCTCTTAATATCTACCTCCCCAAAACAAAGCGTCAAGTCAGCTTAACGGGAATAGTTTCTGCTGTTTCTTTAGACGAAACTGAAAAGGCCTGGAAAAGAATGCCCCGCTTTTTAAAGCTCACCCATATGCTCTCAGAACAAAAACGCGATCCCACTTCAATTGAAATCCTCGAGCAGCGCAAAAAACAGATCGCTAAGCGCTATCACAAAGTCGATATCCCGATGCCGTCAACATTTGTCGGCTATCTATTTGAGCCAGAGGAAGTTATTTTTCTTGAAATCCGTGCGCCCAAAGTCTCTGTTAAAGAACTCGCCCAAATTGACAAGGACGAGTGGGTCTGCTCAATCGTAGATCCTTAGCTGCCTGAAATAGCTCTTTTTCTCCACTATTTACTTTGCCATTGTCAATAATTGCCAACTCGCTATAGTGAGGCTAGGGGCCGGCTAGTTCGGTAGAAGGGAGTCTTGCCTTAACCCGTATGTCGAAATCAGCTCTACAAATGGGCCATACTTTCCCAAAAGCCAATTTCGAAATGCGAGTTAGCACCAATTTGCTGTCCTCCAACATATTAGCCCAAGTTTTGCCACTTGGGCTAACCCGCATTTTGAGCTCAGCTTTTCGACAAAAGATAGCGAGAAATAGCGGACAACCTGAACTTTCGAGTTTAACGCTTTTAAGGTGAGTGTTTTTATGAGTTGAAATCTAAAATTTTTTAGAGGGTATTGCCTATTTTTCAGCGGGCACAACTCGACTTAAATTGACATAGTCCACTTAGATTAGGCAATTTAATTCGAGTTTTGCTCTCTGGAAAAGGGAATTTTAGATGAGCGATTATACGACACAATTTGGGTTTCAACACCCCGTTAAAAGGTGTTAAATTCGCAAACTCAGATAAACAGAGTATTTGCCTGGTATGAGTATTTTTTCACACGCAATCAACGGGACCTTTGTGTGAAGGGGGAGGAAGACTTATCGCTCAGCAAAAAAAAATTCTATTAACAGGAGCTCGATCTATCTTTACTCTAGATCTCGCTAGGAGATTAAACGAGCAAGGTCACCGAGTCTACACAGCTGAATCCATGCGCCTTTACCTATGCCGCTTTTCGAATGCGATTGAAAAACACTTTACCGTGCCAAGCCCCCGTTTTCAGACGCAAGCCTTTCTTTCATCTTTAGTTGATATTGCACAGCGAGAAAACATCGACTATATCATTCCAAATTTCGAGGAAATTTTTTATCTCGCTAAAGGCTTAGATCAATTTCCAGATACTTGTCAAATTTTTTGCCCTCCCTATCAACTCCTCAACACGCTACACAATAAGTGGCTTTTTAACCAAACCACTAAAAAATGGGGCTTTGAGACTCCAGAGTCCTGCCTCATTACCCACTCTAGTCAGCTCAACCAACACCCGCTAAAGCGCCCTTATCTTCTCAAGCCTTGTTATTCCCGCTCTGCTTTACGCGTCATTCGCGTGTCGGAAAATGACGCTCCACCAACAATAGATATCCATCGACACAACCCTTGGATTGCTCAAGAATACCTCAGCGGCAAAAAGTTTTGCTCTCACAGCATCATTCACAAGGGAAACCTCTCTTCCCACGTTGTTTACCCGGTTGACTTTGCAATCAATCAAAGTTCATCGCTGAATTTCGAAGCGATCGATCACTCTGCCATTCTCGATTGGGTAGAGCGCTTCGCCAAGCAGGCTCGCTTTACTGGGCAAATGGGCATTGACTTTATCGAGCAGCCCAATGGCAAGCTCTATGCTATCGAATGCAACCCAAGGGGAACGAGCGGCCTTCACCTCTTCCACAGTAAGGATCAGCTCGCCGATATCTTTTTCAATCAAACACAAGGGCTCATTATCCCCGAGCAAGGACGCAAACGACAAATTGGATTGGCAATGGCGGTTTATGGCTGGAAGTCGCTCGGATCGGAAAAGAAGTTATCGACATTTCTCAAGAAACTGCTGACAACGCGCGATGTGATCTTTTCGTCAAAAGACATCAAACCCTGGCTGGGACAGCTGATCATTTACCCCTCTTATATCTGGAAGTGCCTGACTTTGCGCAAATCTCTTCCGGCGATGTTTACTTTTGACCTCGATTGGAATGGCGAACAGCTCGATCTTTCAAACTTTTCTTCTAGAAAATAGCCAAAGCGCTACTTCCGAAACCTGAGTTCTGAATGAAAATACCGTTAGTTTTCCCATAAAAATTGCTTGTCGCCGCAAAATTAGAGGTTTCGGGCATCTGATTTGCTTTTTCTTGTGTCGGCTAGAAATATTTTCCTATTTTCAATGAAAACGGCATGAGACTGAAAGAAAGATCCAAACTCCCCTTGCCCAAGTTCACCTCTTGTAGTGCCGAATCAGTTTAGAAACTCACCTTCTTTAGGGAGTTGAGAGTATCAGTAAGCTAGTTCTCTAATACTGGTTGCTAATTTTTTGAATTTGTCTGGGGTTGCTGCTTCTAGGCGATCGCCGACATTGTTAAGTCGAGTGAGGATAAATTTCTTATTATTCTCGTTGATAGCAGGATTTTTTTCGATGTTAGCTTTTAATTCATTCATTTTTTCTAAAGTCACTTCTCCTAGACGGTCAGCCATACTATCAACTTGATCAGCAATTAGCCTCAATTCATTATTCTCTTGACTCATTTCGTTTGTATTGATAGCTTGGCTAGTTACTCCGCTTATAGATGACATATTATCCTCCTTGATATCGAAATATTTAAAACAAATTTTTATGATGTTCTTATGAACATCTTACGGTCATAGATGGGACTATCCCATTAAAAACCCAAGCTTACATCTAGATGATAGTTCATCTAAAATTCCCTTTTTCCGCCTATCTAACGAGGCTCCTACGCAAAAATCGCTTTCGAAGAGAAATTTGCGTAGGAGCCTCTAACGGCTCGAATTTTCACCTACTTTATTCAAGAGGTTCTCAAATATGCTGAAAGTTCAAACCCAAGTTGTGTGAAAAACAACTCAAACCATTTACCAAATCGCTATCCAATCTTTCTGATTAGAAGACCCTGAGCAATTCTTTATACTTTTTAGCCAGACTATATTCTCTTGATTTAAAACTTGGCGGTTTCACGCAAAGATGCGAGCACTGTGGGGTTCACTGAAAATATGCCTACTTTTTCTTTAGCGCCCTCAATCCTCATAAGATGCTTGGCAATAGCTGAACCTATCCGTAAGTGAAAAGCAAGAAGATTTTCACTTACGGATAGGTTCCTGAGTTGATTGTATACACGGGCTTAAAATTTGTCGACATAATGTAGGCTTAATATTAGATTTATCTATATTTCTTATTATGCAGATAAATTAAGTAAAAATGCTGTTAATACTCACACGACTTTTCAAATGATATAAATGTAACCTATTCATGTTAAATCAATTAAATTTTGGCTTTCTCTTGTGTCGCTAGAAATACTTTCCTATTTCAATGGAAATGACATGAGATTGAAAGGAAGATCCAAACTCCCCTTGGTAATTAAACGTTCCATAAGGGTACTTGTAATGACATGGAATAAATTGAAAGCTTAGCTGTAAAACACCTAGATTCTGCATCTTGTTGCTGAAGGTTTCGATCCCAAATGATGAGATCGAAGCGATAAATGCTGCATTTTGCGTCTCTACCGAAAAGGGAGTCTTGTTGACAAAGCTCGCTTTTTGCTGCAAGAGAAACTTTCCCCATTGATAGCGAATCGACTCAAAAAAGCGGAATCCGACTTCGCTACGCAACAGCGACATGTAAGTGCTTCCTAGTACTAGATGAAATCCCGATGTCCCAGACTCTTCGACGCTTCCTTGCCAGTTATTTGCCCAATCAAACATCACAAAAGGTTCAATGACAAACCAGGTATCTATTCGGTGAAAAGGAGCGCTCATTTCAAGGTGGGGAACCAATAACCACCCATCGACGTTTGCTGTGGAAGTCATAAGACCCAAAGTATTGCGCTCATTGCGCAATTGATATAGACCGCCCCACAGAGCTAAGTTGATAAAAAACACCTTGCGATTCCAAGAGCCGTAAAGAGTCAAAAACTCTTGATGAAATCGAGCGCGCCCCGCATTTTCGGCATAATCGACGTGGTTGTAAGCGTAAGCTACTCCAAGCCCAACAACAGCATCTTTAAGGTTGCGGTAGTCAAACCCAAGCATTGCGCCACCAATCCAATTTGTGAGGGCGACAAAATCCCGCTCTTTTTTTTGGTGCGTGTAAGCTCCAAAACCGGCTAACCAAACCGCGTAATCATCGCGCTGAAAACAGGCTAAGTCTGTTCTAATTGCATCGGTCGCATCGGCAAGTAATCCAACCTCATGACTAACGTCAGTCGCATGATAAGCGCTATTGTAACCTGCGCGATGGTGCATCGCGTGGTTAGGTAAGATCTGGCTTGTTAAGGAAAATAGCGGATTGGCAAAGCTATTGCCAGGGCCAAAACTTTTGGGCACAGCGCGATTAGCAACGCTATCGACGCCATTGATCGACCCACTTATTAAAGGAAAATTTTCCCCAAAAAGAGGTGTAAGCGTGCCATCAGGAGCGACTAAAGCGGCGTAAGCGGGCATGTTTCCTTCGCCAGAAAACCCACCAATGATTCCAACTCCTACATTGTTAATCGCCACACTATTAATGAACCCGTTACCGGTTGCTGGAAATCCCTCTCCAGAAAGTCGCTGAACAGTCCCATCTGGTGTTACCAAAGCAGCATAAGCACCTAGATCGTCTATCCGACCTCCAATTATTCCAGTTCCTGCGTCGTTAATAGCCACACTTTGAATAGCCATCGGCCCCTGTATTCCTAAAAAAACTTGTTCAATGTTTTCATCTGCTCTTACTAAAACGATATACTTGAACCCATCGTCTTGTTGTAAACCGATAATTCCGGTTCCTGAGTTGTTAATTGCAACGCTATAAACACCGCCACCTCCTGGCAACCCTTGTCCAACAAGCTCCTGAACACTCCCATCTGCTCTTACCAAAACAGCTTCACCACCGATGCCTGTCTCTGCTCCAATGATTCCAACCCCCGCATCGTTAATCGCCACACTTCGAACAATGCTCTCTACAAATGGAAGAGGAAGTATCATAGGATTTTCATCTGATGGCATGACCAAAGCAGCATAAGGGTCAGTTACCTCTGTCACTCCACCGATAATTCCAGTTCCTGTTTCGTTAATTGCCACACTGAGGATGCTGCCTTCCGAAAATGGAAGATTCAATTCTGTAAGAACTCCATCTGACGCCACCAAGGCAGCATAGGGGGTAGCCTTAAAGATTCCCTCTTCCCCTCCCCCCACTCCGATAATTCCAGTTCCTGTTTCGTTAATTGCCACACTGGCAACGTTTTCAGTGACTGCCGGCAATGCAAGTTCCATAAGAGTTCCGCTGGGGGCCACCAAAGCGGCATAAGCGTTAGCACCTTCACTCCCGCCGATAATCCCGGCTCCCGCCTCGTTAATGGCAACGCTATTAATTTGCCCATTTGTTGTTGGAAACCCCTCTCCAGAAAGCGAGGATAAAGCTCCATTCGGAGCTACTAAAGCGGCGTAAGCAGGCTGATCTCCTGTGCCATCTTGCCCGCCAATGATGCCTGTTCCTAATAAGGATTGGCAAACCGACAACAAGGTCACTGTGATCACGATCCATTTCTTCTGGTTTTGAACGATTTCTTTCAATTTCAAGGCTCCATGTGTATTTTTTTTTCGGCTCAAAATGAGCGAATTTCACTTTGAATCGGAAGCGCTATAGATGCCGAGCTGCCTGAGCAGTTTGGCGATAAATCCCGTCCAGCCCATTTGATGGCTAGCGCCAAGTCCTTGCCCCGTGTTGCCGTGAAAATATTCGTGGAAAAAGAGGTGGTCGCGAAAGTGGGGATCGGTTTGGAATTTTTCGTAGTTGCCAAAGACGGCGCGCTTGCCCTCGGCGTCTCGCTCGAAGATCTTGACCAATCGCTCTGAAAGCTCAATCGAAACTTCCCACAGCGTTTTCATTTGGTGAGAACCCGTCGGGCACTCGACTTTGAACTCATCGCCATAGTAGTGGTGAAATTTTTGGAGCGATTCGATGAGCAACACATTGATTGGAAACCAAATCGGTCCGCGCCAGTTTGAGTTGCCGCCAAAGAGGCGGTTTGTCGATTCTGCAGGCTCGTAATCGAGCGTATGAGTTTTGCCATCGACCTGCAGCGAGAATGGGTGTTTCTCGTGATAGCGCGAAATCGACCGAATCCCATACGGGCTTAAAAATTCGTCTTCATCGAGCATGATTTTGAGCAGCCGGCGGAGTTTGTCTTGATTGACAATTGCCAAAATCTTGCGCCCTTCGATCCCAGGCGTTGCCATGCAGGCCACCTTTTTACACAGATCGACTCGGTGATTCATAAACCACTCCATCTTCCGACTAAACGTCGGCAGGTTCTTGAGCACTTCCGGGTCGACCGTCGTCACGGCGAGCAGCGGCATCAGACCAACGAGCGAGCGGACTTTGAGTTGCTGTTCTTCGCCAGTGGGAAGTTTCAGCGTGTCGTAGTAAAATCCATCTTCCTCATTCCATAGCGAGCTGTGGTGATCTGCTTCGAAATTGATTGCGTCGGCAATAAAGAGAAAGTGGTTGTAGAATTTATTCGCTAAATCTTCGTAAGCCGGATCTTTTTGTCCGAGCTCAAACGCAATCGTCAACATATTCAAGCAAAACATTCCCATCCAACTCGTCGCATCGGACTGGTACAACGTCGCTCCAGTAGGAAGGTCTTCACTTCGGTTAAACACGCTAATGTTATCGAGCCCTAAAAAACCGCCCTGGAAGACATTCTTCCCATCGCTGTCTTTCCGGTTTACCCACCATGTGAAGTTGAGCAATAGCTTGTGAAAGACCCGCTTTAAAAACAGGCGGTCGGCAGTGCCCGCCATTTTTTGGTCAATTTTAAAAACCCGCCACGTCGCCCAGGCGTGCACAGGTGGGTTGACGTCGAAGAAGTCCCATTCGTAAGCAGGCAACTGGCCATTTGGGTGCATGTACCACCCTTGCGTTAATCGAGACAGCTGTTGTTTCGCAAATTCGGCGTCGACTAGCGCCAGTGGAATCGTGTGAAAAGCTGTATCCCACGAAAAAAGTGCTGGAAATTCCCAACTATCGGGAACAGACAAGACATCGTCACAGTAAAGGTGGAGCCAATCTTTATTCCGCGCCGTTTTTGGGTCATGTGGCGGCAACGGGGGGCGAAATTCTGGATCACCGCGCAGCCATTCTGGCGGGACATAGTAGTAATACAACTTATTCCAAAGCATGCCTGCAAGCGCTTGGCGGGCGATCCAAGTGCGGTCTTCGCCTAAATTTTTTGGCAATAAATCAGCGTAAAACTCATCGGCTTCTTTCTTCCGCCGCTTAAAGACTTTTTCTGCTTTGACAAGGGGCTTTTTCTCTTCGCTTTCTGTTGTCAACCGCAAGCAGATGCACCGCTCTTCATGCGCCGGAACGGTGAGCAGGTAGTGAAAAGCGGCCTTTGTTCCCTTTTTCTCCTGGTTGACCGCTTCTTCTTGCCCATGCACGACATAGTTGCCAATGCCATCTTTGGCATAATGCGCATCACCACCAACGGCGGAACTGCTTTCATTTTCGGTAAACAAAAGCGCGGTTGCTCGATCGCCGTAAAGGTAGTACGTTCCCAGCTGAGGGTGATGTGCTTCGATAAAAGGGTCTGCTTCGCCGCTCTGCTTGAGTAGCGGCCGGTCTTGATCGCCGGTAAACCAGGTATTGCGGGCCCAAATCGTCGGCAGAAAGTGGAGGATGTGCTCCTCATTTCCCCGGTTATGGACAGTCACGCGAATAAAAATGTCTTCGGGTTCATCTTTGGCATACTCGATGACGAGATCAAAATAGCGGTTGTGATCAAAAATCCCCGTATCGATCAGTTCGTACTCAGGCTCAGTTTGACTGCGCGCCGCATTGGTTTTCTTGAGCGCTTCATATGGATAGGCCACCTGCGGATATTTGTAGAGGTACTTCATATAAGAATGGGTCGGCACATTGTCGAGAAAGTAGTAGTACTCTTTGACATCTTCGCCGTGATTCCCTTCGAGGTTGGCAAGGCCAAATATGCGCTCTTTTAGCAACGGATCTTTTCCATTCCAAAAGCTCAGCGCAAAGCAAAGGCGTTGATGAGAATCTGAAATCCCCGCAATTCCATCTTCACCCCAGCGATAAGCGCGCCTATGGGCGTCGTCAAAGGAAAAAGAGTTCCAAACATCGCCATTTTCACTGTAATCTTCGCGCACAGTTCCCCACTGCCGTTCGGCCAAATAGGGGCCCCATTTTTTCCAATAATGAGTGCGCTTTTTGTCTTCTTCTAATCTTTTTTTTTCAGCTAACATTTACCCAGGAAATTTCTTAAGTCACAATTTCATGTAGCAAATAAAAATTTACTTTTCAAGAAGCTTCCTCTATATAAAAAATAAACCAGCAAAGGCATACCAAAGAGTTCAAGATGGCACAAGAAAAACCTTACGACATCGTCGTGATTGGTGCCGGCGCTGGTGGGCTGACGATCGCTGTCGGGGCCGCTAAAGCGGGAAAACGGGTTTTTCTAGCGGAAAAAAACCACTACGGTGGCGATTGCACCAACTTTGGCTGCATTCCAAGTAAAGCATTGATCGCTTCAGCCAAATGCGCGCATGCGATTCACAAAGCCGCTGATCTGGGTATCCGCATTCCTTCTGTTGCAATCGACGCAACCGAGGCGCTTCAACGGGTACGCGCAATTGTCGAAAAAGTGCGTCATCACGAAGAGCCCGAAGCGCTCCAACAGCTTGGAATCACGACAGCACTGGGAACCGCGCGATTTGTCGATCCGCACACACTTTTAATCGGCGATAATAACCGCCAAATTTCGGGCAAAAAGATCGTTATTGCTACCGGATCACACCCTTTTGCCCCGCCATTACCAGGGCTTGAAACAGTTCCCTACTTGACCAACGAAACGGTCTTTGATTTAAAAAAAATCCCAAAGAGCTTATTTTTCATCGGAAGTGGGCCTATCGGTTGTGAACTAGCTCAAGCCTTTGCCAGGCTCGGATCCAAAGTCGCCATTGTTTCGAGCAAACCCTATTTGCTCACCCGCGAAGATGATGATGCCAAAAAGATCATCACAGAAACTTTCGACAAAGAGGGAATGACTCTTTACCTCGGCTTTCAAACAAAAAAAGTCGAATCGAGTAGCAAAGGGGTGAGTGTCACATTAGAGAAGGATGGCGAAATACACATCGCTTCTGCGGAACAACTGTTTGTTGGCGCTGGGCGCCGGCCAAATTGCCACGGCCTTGATCTCGACCGAGCCCAAGTCACTTGGTCAGAGCAGGGAATCGCTACCGATAGCTATGGGAGGACATCGCAACACCATATCTACGCGATCGGCGACGTCACAGGTCAACCATTCTTTACGCACCGCGCGGAAAACCACGCCCGCGCAGTTTTGAAAAGCCTGTTGCTCCCGGTCAATAAAAAACAAAGTTTGCAGTCTGTCCCGCGCTGCACGTACACCGACCCTGAAATCGCCAGTATTGGCCTTAACGAAAAAGAAGCCAGTGAAAACCTTGGCCAGCGCAAAATCGCCTGTTACAAAATTCCATTCGCCGAAGTTGACCGCAACATCACATCGGGGCGCACGGAAGGGTTTGTTAAGGTGATCACAAAAAAATGGAGCAGCCAAATTTTAGGCGCCACAATCGTCGGCCCGCGCGCTGGCGAAATGCTGATGCAAATTTCAACGGCTATGATGGCTCACATTCCCTTGCGCAAATTCGCCGATCTGATTCATCCCTATCCGATTGAGAGCCTGGCGATTCGCAAAGCCGCCGACCTCTGGCTGACGCAAACTATTCTCCCCACTTTATTTAAATTCATAGGAAAGCGATGAACTGGAAAAAATGGATTCCCCTGGCTGTCATCATTGTAGCAATGGCTATTTTTTACTTTTCTGGTGCGTATAAGTACTTCAGCTTTGATTCGATTAAAACCCACCGCCAATCGATTCAAGCCCATATCAGCGCTCATCCTGTCTTAACGCCAATGATTTTTATCGCTATTTACATCCTTGCCGTTGCGCTTTCTTTTCCCGGCGCTACCTTCTTCACCCTATTCGGTGGATTTTTCTTCGGGCTGATCAGCACTCTGTATACGACCATTGGCGCAGCAATCGGCGCAGCGCTGATTTTCCTCGCCGCGCGCACGGCACTCGGCGATACATTAAAGAAAAAGGCCGGCCCCTTCTTGTCAAAAATGAAAGCCGGTTTTGAGCGCAACGCCGCGAGTTATCTTTTGTTTTTGCGCTTCATCCCCCTGTTTCCTTTTTGGCTTGTGAATTTAGCGCCAGCCTTTTTTGGCGTTTCACTCGTGACTTTTTTTTGGACGACATGCGTTGGTATTTTGCCCGGTAGCTTTGTCTACACCCAAGCCGGGCATGCTTTGGGCGCGATTTTTGATCAAGGGGAAAGCTTTTCGCTCGATACTGTCTTCAACACACAAATGAAAATCGCCCTCATCGTTCTCGCTTGCTTTTCACTTGTTCCAATTGTTGTTAAAAAGCTCATCAAAAAGTTTAAGAAAAATCATGATTGACAGCTTTTTTCGCACCTCCTACCAACGGTTAATCATCACCCCTATCCTCAATAGAAAAGCCATGCGGCTACTGTCTCCCAACAGTCTCACGATTGGCGCTGCTCTTTTTGGTATCGCTATCCCCTTTCTATTATTTTTTAGCCACACCTATTTTGCTTTTTTTGCTCTTCTTCTGTCTGGTTTTTGCGATACTCTCGACGGTTCTTTGGCGCGCAGTACGGGAAAAACTTCGGCAACTGGTGCTATGATTGACATCCTCTCTGACCGCCTCGTCGAGTTTAGCGTCATTTTCGGCCTTTACCTGGTCAACCCCAATGCTCGCAGCGCTCCAGCGCTCGCAATGCTAGGCGCCGTGCTAATGTGTATTACCTCTTTTCTCGTCGTCGGCATCTTTGAGCAAAATTACTCTAACAAAAGCTTTCACTATAGCCCCGGATTAATTGAGCGCGCCGAAGCCTTTGTTTTTTTTGCCGCTATGCTGCTTTTCCCCGCTCTTTTTTCCTATCTAGCTTATCTATTCACCTCACTCGTCTTTACCACTGCTATCTTGCGCGCCTATCAGTTTGCAACCAAGGTGGCGCGCTGATCGCGGATGCGTTTCACCTCCTTCTCCAGCTGGTCGATCAATTCAGGATAGTGCTTTTCGACCCAAGGAAGAAATTTGCGCCGAATCGTCGCCAAGCCAGAACCGTAAAAATAATCGAGCCCCTTTCCTGCTTGTCGACAAAATCCCCCGACATCAATTTGCACCACCTGATGCTCAATAAAACCAAAATTGGACACAAAGTGGGGATCGGTATCGTGATAGCCTTGCTTGGCCCGCCTTAAAGAAAAATCGACCAACGCTGTGACTGCTTTTCTTGCCCGATCGTGATCGCAACAACGCCGCAAAGCGAGCAAATATTCATCTGTGCGCACCGCTTTTTTTTGTAAAATAAAGTCGACTGCATCGAGGGGAATCGCGTGGGTAAATCCCAAGCAATCAACGACTCTAAGGTCGACTTTCAAATCACTAGAAGGAGCCAGATGGAGACAAAGGATGCCGGTTTCCGGCTTAAATTCTCGGTAAGCGACCAAGCAACTTTTCAACGTTTTGATCAGCGCCCCTTGCTTCCGCTTAAGAAACCGCTGGCGCTTGTTATCGAAACAAGCGGGAAGGCTGATCCCCACTAGCCATGGGTGTAGCCGCCATTTGTTATGGCGAAGAAACTTGATGACATAACGCTGGTCTTGACTGACAAAGACGTGACACTCTGTCCCCACCGCGAGATAAGAAAACGGCTGCGCGAAGGCCGCTTGACAATCGCTTTTATCTTTATCAGCTATTGGTACAGCCCACGTCGGATTGCGCGCCACCGAAGAAGAGATATTCGCTAAGCTAAAACCAGTTCGTACTCCTCTTGGCAAACTATACTTAACAGCAACCAGCATCATGATGATCAGTACTATGAGCGGCAACCGAACAAACAAAAGATTTTTTATTACAACCATCTTGTGACCCTCCCAAACCTCTTAACCCGTATTTTTCACAAGCTCTGCTAAAAAGCTTAAGCAAGATGTTTTTCGAGATTTCTAATTGAGATCTTGCAGGGAATGGTTGTAACCATTTCCAAAAGAGCTCCTTGGAATACTCGGAAAACAAAGGCTCCAAATTTTTCCAGAGCCTT
>JBCCHO010000023.1:0-14800 GCA_039028715.1 Chlamydiota bacterium
AAAAATTTGGAGCATCTGTTTTCCGAGATTCCAAGGAGCTCTTTTGGAAATGGTTACAACCATTCCCTGCAAGATCTCCTTGAAATCTCGAAAAACATCTTGCTCAACTTTTTAGCAGAGCTTGTGAGAAATACGGGTTAGGCCCTGTACGCAACAAAAAATCTATGGAATTTTGCGCGAGGAGCCTCTTTTGCCTCTAAAATACTGGGAAAAGACGGGTTATAGAGGGTTGGAGTGGAACATTGGAAAAGCAACGCAATTTTTTACCACCCGCCTTGGTACGGATCCGTATGCCAGGTGGTGTGAGGGGACGAGTCTCTCAAGACCCTCCTACTCGATCTCGATAAATTCTCCTTAATTAAGATGGAGAATTTATTTAAAAATAGGTCGCACTCACAGGTATTACCTGTGAGTGCGACCTATGGGTATTTAGAGGGATTTTCAATTTTTTTCACGCTTGAAACGGAAAAATGGGCACATACTTGGATAAAGTAGGGGCCATTTTTCCCTTTCAAGCGTGGGGAAAAGAAAAATTCAAATCAATATCCATAGGTCGCACTCACAGGTATTAATCAATAGAAATGGGGTTTCCAGATCAGGCGATTGGTGAAAACACCGGTGACCCAAATAATAAGGCCTCCCCAAAAAGCGCCCCAAAATGAAGAAATATGAACACCGTAGGAAATTTCACTTGCGAGCCAAAAGGTAAAGGCATTGATCACGAGGAGAAAAAGCCCCAGGGTGAACAAAGTGATCGGCAAAGTTAACAACATCAGTATCGGGCGCACGCTCGAATTAATGACCCCTAAAATCAAACCAAATAATGCCGCATCGACCATGTTTTTCACTTCAAGCCCGGGCAATAAGTGTGCAGTGACCAAGACAACAATGGTGGTAATCACAATGCGAACAATAAAAAGCATCGGGCAAGCGTCCTATTTGTGCTTTTCAAGGGCAATATTGATCAAACCACCAGCTAAAACTGAAGCGAGATCGCGTTCTGAAAGGTCGTGCTGGACTTTCAGCGTCATGCCCTTAGTTTTGTTTGTGATCTCGACATGGCTTCCTTTTGAAATTTGATCGCGCACGTGGTTGATTTCTAAGACATCTTCCTGATCAATTTTCTCGTAATCGCCATCATTAATGAACATAAGAGGTAAAATGCCAAAATTAATCAGGTTTTTGCGGTGAATCCGAGCATAGCTTTTTGCAATCACAGCTTTGACCCCGAGGTAGCGAGGCGAAATAGCGGCGTGCTCACGACTCGAACCCTGGCCGTAATTGCTTCCACCAATGAGAAGCGACCCCTTGCTTTGAAATTGCATGGCACGGTCGTAATAACTCTCATCGATTTGACAAAAAGTGAACCGGCTAATTTCGGGAACGTTGCTTCGAAACGGCAATACTTTTGTCCCCGCGGGTAAAATTTCATCTGTTGAAATATTATTGCCCATTTTGAGTAGGACAGGCCCTTCGATATGATCAGCCAATGAGTCAAATTTCGGCAATGGTTTGATATTCGGTCCCATCATCAGTTCGCCTGCCTCTTTCCTAGGTGGTGGTGGCGATAATTCATCGACGAGCTCAATCTTTGTTGGCTCTTCGTATTTGGGGTAATCCATCTTGAGATCGCGCGGATCGGTGATTTTTCCAGTGATTGCCGCTGCAATTGCTGTTTCAGGGCTGCACAAATACACCTGATCTTCTTTTGTTCCCGATCGCCCAGGAAAGTTGCGCGGATTGGTCCGCAAACTGATCTTTCCGGTCGCCGGTGCTTGACCCATCCCAATGCAACCGTTGCAACCAGCCTGATGAATGCGCGCTCCTCCTCGAATCAAGGGAGCTAAATAGCCCAAAGAAGTCAAATTCTCTAAAATCTGACGCGAAGTTGGGTTGATATCGAGCGAAATCTGGTCTTGCGCTTTTTTTCCTTCGAGGATCAGCGCAGGCACTGCAAAGTCGCGCATGCCGGGATTGGCCGACGATCCGATCATTGCCTGGAAAACAGGTTTTCCAGCCACCTCTTTGACGGGAACGACATTGCCCGGACTCGTTGGACAGGCGATTAACGGCTCTAACTTCGATAGGTCAATTTCATCGTGATCGTCATAGCTGCTGTCAGCATCGGCTACGAGCTCAAGCCAGTCTTTTTCTCGGCCGTGAAGGGATAAAAACTTTTTTGTCGCGTCGTCAGATGGAAAAACGGTCGCCGTTGCTCCGAGTTCTGCTCCCATGTTCGCAATCACATGGCGATCCATCGCCGATAGCGCCGCTAGGCCTGGGCCGTAATACTCAAAAATTTTCCCAACACCGCCGGCAACATCGTGGCGGCGCAACATTTCAAGCACGACATCCTTAGCACTAACCCAGTCGGGCAGTTGCCCCGTTATTTTCACACCGACGATCGTAGGCATCGTCACGTAAAAAGGCTCTCCTGCAATCGCCAAAGCGACTTCAAGACCACCCGCACCCATCGCCAACATGCCCAAGCTGCCGCCAGCACAGGTGTGGCTATCCGACCCTAGCAGCGTTTTACCCGGCTTGCCCAGCTTTTCCATGTGAACGGGATGACTCACCCCATTACCCGCGCGGCTAAACCAAAGACCAAATTTACGCGTTGCACTTAATAAGAACAGATGATCATCGGGGTTTTTAAAATCATTTTGCACAATATTGTGATCGACATACTGGCAGGAAACCTCTGTTTTCGGCTCTTTTAGCCCCATTGCTTCTAACTCAAGCATCACCATTGTTCCAGTAGCATCCTGAGTCAGTGTCTGGTCGATTTTAAGGCCGATTTCCTGTCCAGCAACCATCTTGCCTTCAACAAGGTGACTTGAGATCAACTTCTGCGCAACATTTTTTCCCATTTTCTTCCTCTTTCGGTCTTGCCCAAGTGACAAACTTGGGCTAATTGCACTCTCAATTTAACCATAATCAATAGGCGATTTTTTGTGTCAACAATTCAGAGTTAACTCAGCAACTTCCACTAAAAGAATGGAAAATTTAGCCCGTATTTATCACAAGCTCTGCTAACCCGTATTTATCACCAGCCTCTGGGAAATCTTGGAACATCTGTGTTCCCGAATATTCCAAGTGACTCTCTTGGAAATGTTTATGAACATTCCCTGCGAGAGTCACTTGAAATCTCGAAAAAACAGACTGTTCAACCTTCTACGCAGAGCTGGTGATTTAAACCCAAGTTGTGTGGCATAAAAGAGAATTTTAGATGAGCCATCATCAGCCACAGCTTGGGTTTAAATCACCATTGGATCGGAGCGTTTTTTCCAATAGTAATTACCATAATCGTAAGTCAGCTGGCCGCCTTTGGGAATGAACTGTTTGGAAAAAAAAGCAATATGGGTAATGCCACCAGTGACGATCCAGCGGGAAATGATATTCGGCTCGATACTATGGTTGATAAAGCGGGTCAAGTTTCCCCTCTTTTTAGCATCGATAATAAACGGCGAATTGTAAGGGCCAATCATGTAGCCAAAAATGTAATCATTATGGCGCGCTTTTTTGCGCGTCCGCACAGTCACAATCCCCGTATATTCGCCGATGTAAGTCAGCGCAGGCAAGTCTTTTGCGGCAAAAATGCCGTAACCTAGATAGGCATCAATCCACCGGAGGTAGATATGATCTACTCGGGGACGCATGAGCTGCTCCTCGTGCAAAGCACATATCCACCGATTCATTTTCCTAAAATTTTTTCGCTTAAGACAGGCGTGGCTTTTTTTTGCCGCCCACTCTAGATCGCATACTCGATCAAAAATAAGGTGGTCGAGATAGTCGAAGTTGAGCTTTTGTCCGAGCTCTTGCGGCGATACCTCATGTAGTTTTCGGTCAGCATTGCGATAAATCAACAGCGGCGACTGGCGCAGTTGTTTGCACTCAAACAAGCAGTCTATGTGGCCGAGGAGGCGCGCATAATCAGCCGCCGTCATTCCAAAACGACTTTTACTTTTTTGGTCTGCATTAAGCGCGAGCAGCTTTTGCATAGCGCTAGGGCGATGTTCAATTGCGGCGAGATGGAGCAGTGTATGCCCTTCAGCATTGCGGCGGTTTAATTTCCAATTGCCCGCTTTAAATAGGGCTTCCATACGCTCAAACTGAGAGCGCCTGGGGCGATGTAACGCGCGGTAAAAAAGGTAAGCGATAACAACCTCATTTCGTTGTTGGAAATACAAGAAGATGTTCTAATGCAACCTATGAACAAAAACCGACCCGGATGGCGTCTTTTAGCGCTGATAGGCTTAGGGTTATCTTTACTTATTCTTAATATTGACTTGATGATTGTCAATCTAGCTTTGCCGGTTATCGGACAGCTTTTCCAAGCTAATTTATCTGATTTGCAGTGGATTAACAATATTTATTCGCTCTCGATGGCAAGCACGGTGATTTTTATTGGAAGTTTAGCCGACCGTTACGGCCACCGGCTTACCTTTCTCTCGGGAATTACTTTATTCTGCTTTGGCTCACTAGTCGCTGGTCTTGCGTTTTCAACAGCTGCCATCATTATCGGCCGCTTTTTCCAGGGGATCGGCATGGCAGCGACATTTACGATGATTTTTGTGCTGGCAACGCTCACCTTCCCTAAAAACCAGCAAGGAGCCATTTTTGGGCTGCTGATGATTTTTACCGGAATCGGAATGGCGGTTGGCCCTTCTCTAGGAGGGCTGATGATCGCCGCTTTTAGCTGGCGCTGGGCATTTCTGATCAACGTGCCGATCTGTTTGATCAGCTATTTCGCGATTTGGCTCGCTTGCCCAAAAGACCGAGAAGATAGCTCAAAAAAAATTCACTATACGAGTGCTTTTCTTTTGACCGCTCTCTACTTCCTGATCCTCTTTGCTCTTAATAACAGCCAAGAGCTCTCTCCGAGAAATTTTTGGGTTTTGTTCTTTGCTGGAATGGGAGGTCTCGCCGGCTTTTTAGTTTGGCAATCGCGGCTTCGACACCCGCTGGTCGATATCACACTGTTTCAAAATCAAATCTATTCTGTTGTCAGCTCAATCCGCGTTTTGTTTCAATTTTCGATGGGCTCGTTTCTCTTTGTGCTGCCTTTATACTTACAAAATATCGAAGGTTTTAGTGTTGGCCTGACCGGGTTTATCATCTTAGCTCTAGCTGCTGTTTTGGCAATTGCTTCGCCACTATCTGGTCGGCTTAGCGACCGTATTGGACCAGAGTTTTCGGTTCTTAGCAGCCAAATCTGCGCGGTGCTCGGTTTTGGCGCTTTGGTCTTAATGCCAATCGAATTGAGCTGGCCACTGTTGTTTTTTAGCCTCATCTGCGTCGGCGCTAATGCCGGAATGGCTTTGCCAGCGACTAATTATCTCGTGATGCGCGAGGTTCCAGCGGCAAAAAAGGGACTTGGGTTTGGCACCTTTACTGGAATGACCTTTTTTTTTCTCAGCGCTGGAATTGCTGTCACGGGATATATCCTCAACAGCATCAGCACGCGCAATTTTTACCGCTTGATCGCCGCTTCAGCTGATGCAACACCAGACCGAGCGAAGATTGCCCCGCTTATCAATGGCGCTCATTCAGTTGACGGGTTAAAAGAGCTGTTTTTAAATCAACCCGACTATGCAGTCTTTGTTGGCAAAAGCGCCTTTTTAAGCGCGTTTCATTTTCTGATGGCGCTCCTAACCGGGTTATCGCTTGCCGCGCTGGTTTTATCAATTTTTTTGTTGATTCGGTTTAGAAAAGCCCAAGAGATTTCCACCAAAGAATGCCTACCGTCAAGAAGATCGTGATATTGATAACACTGACAAAGAAACCGAGTTTCCACCACGAAGTAATCTTGACATAGCCAGACCCAAAAAAGATAGGGGCCGGTCCCGACCCATAGTGCGTGATTCCGGCAAATAGATTGCTCGAAAACGCGAGGAGCAGCGCAGCGAGCATCGGCGGCGCCCCAACAGCAACACTTAAAATAAGAAACGGCGAGTACATCGAGCTGATATGAGCGACCATACTGGCAAAGAAGTAGTGCGAATAGAAGTAGACAAGCACCAAAACGCCAAAAGCAACCATCCAGTTAAGTCCTTCGACATAGCCCTTAACAAAAGTGCTAAACCAATTGGTGAGTCCAAGCGTATTGATCGCTCCTGCCATTGTGATCAAAATGGAAAACCACATCAGCATGTTCCACGCCCCTTTCTCTCTGGCCACATCATCCCATTTCAAAACCCCCGTTAACAAAAGAATACAAAGACCGATCATTGCAGCAACGACAGCTTCCATTCCGATCTGCTTGCTGAAAATCCACAATATGATCAAAAGGCAAAAAGTAAAAATTAAAATCCACTCTTGCACGCGCACGGGGCCGAGCTCTTTGAGCTTTTCCATCGCAAATTCACGGGCATCGGGAGTTTTTTTGATCTCAGGCGGGTACATTTTGTAGAGAAAAAACGGCATGACAGCAATACAAGCAAGCCCGGGGACGATGCCAGCAAGCGCCCATGTTCCCCAAGAAAGTTCAATGCCGACTTTTGAAGCAAAATCAGCGATCAGCGGGTTACCCGCCATCGATGTCAAAAACATACCGCTTGTAATGACTGAACCTTGAAACGCCGTTTTCATCAAAAAGGAACCGAGTCGCTTGGGGTGGCTATAAGGCTCACTTTTAAAGACACGCGCAAGCGAAGTGACAATCGGATAAACAATGCCACCTAGCCGCGCAGTGACACTCGGAATAGCTGGGGCGAGAATCAAGTCGGTTAAGACGAGTCCATAGCCCATGCCCAATGTGCTTTTACCCATGTATTTCACAACAAGGTAAGCGATCCGCTCGCCCAGCCCCGTTTTAATGAATCCGCGGGAAATAAAAAAGGCGATAATGACAAGCCAAACAACCGGTTTAATAAAGCCATTAAACGCCGCTCCAAAATCAAGCGTCTTTGTAACAACTGTGATTGTTAGACCCAAAATCGCCACTGTTCCAATGGGAAACGAACGCAAAATAATGCCGAGCACGGTAAAGATAAAAATACCGAGCATATGAATCCCTTGAACAGAAACACCTTCTGGCGGCGGTAATGACCAAACAATAATCCCAATAATTAAACTGATGAGAAAGAAAATGACCTTACGATTAAGTACTCTGGACATAAAAAAGACCTTAGTGAGGCTCCTCGCGCAAAATTCCCTTGAATTGGAATTTTGCGCGAGGAGCCTCTAGTTACAGCGGTTTTTGCTCACTTTATGCAAAAAAAAAGCTCGGCACAACAAGTTTTTAAAACCTCCTCATCGATAGTGCTTTGGCTATCGATGAGGAGGTTTTAAACCAGTCTTCTTGGGTGCCTTTGAACGGGAAGGAGTATAGGTCGGCAAACGTTTTTTGCACAAGAAAGAGCTTGGCTATTGCTCTTCCTACTGTTACCATAAAAGCTCAAGTTGTGCCTTATGATTGCTCAGATCAATTTTCTCTTTTTCCACTTACCAGAGGCTTGAATTTTTAGCATACTTGAATAAAGCAGGTGAAAGTTCAAACCTCTGGTAAGTGGAAAAAAAGAATTTTAGATGAACTATCATCAGACACAGACTTGGGTTAAAAGCCTTCGCTCAAAACTCCAGATAAAGCAAAACTCGCACTAGCTACTTCAAATGATGCTTGCCTCGAAAAAGAACCCGATCCTCCATATCCCAGCCCAAAAGACCCCGTCGTTTTCGCTGCCCGCTCATACAGTGACTTGGGAATCTTTTCCATCGCAAATCAGCACTACATTAGCGCCTGCCGATGTGGCAGAGTTTTTTGCATTGCACGAGCAAGGAAGCCAGTTGGCTAGAAAAAGGAAACAGCGCATTGCAGCTTTGCGCAAAAAATATCCCCATCACCCAGAAATTCTCAACCTCGCAGCGCTTATTTACCTATCGCACTATCGGCTGCGGCAGGCTAACCGGTGTATTGAGCTTAATTACCAGTTCAATCCCGATTATCTTTTTGCCAAAATTAATTATGCCGATTTATGCCTGCGCCGAAAAAAGCCGGCGGCAGTGCCGCCCATTTTTAATGGTCACCTGAGCTTGCGCGCACTTTACCCCAATAGAAAAGTGTTTCACGTGTCGGAATTTCGCGGTTTTATGGTTGTGATGGGACTTTACCACCTCTCAATCGGCGAGCGCGACCGCGCTGCTTGTTATCACTACCTCGCGCATCGGGTCGACCCCCATCACCCGAGCACAAAAGTTTTACAAAAAAAGCTCTACGCTTTGTCCTGGTACCATAAACTATTCCAGCGTTACCGTTAAGTACCTGTGAGTGCGACCTATGGATATTGATTTGAACTTTTCTTTTCCCCATGCTTGAAACGGAAAAATGGCCCCTACTTTATCCAAGTATGTGCCCATTTTTCCGTTTCAAGCATGAAAAAAATTGAAAACCCCTCTAAATACCCATAGGTCGCACTCACAGGTAAGTAGTTTTTGAGTTAGAATGAGTTTACTGTTTTTCTAAGCGCAGCAATAAGCGCTGTTCGCTGAGCGGGCTTCCCTAGCCAAATGATCATTTGTTCGGCTGCTTGCCTGATATACATTTCAAGCCCGCCGATGCAACAACATTCCTTTTCTTTTGCCGCAGCGAGCAAGCGCGTTTGTTTGGGATAAGCGACGGCATCAAAAACAAGTGCGCGCTTGAGAAGAGTTTCAAAGTGAACGGGAATCGCTTCGGTTTGCGGCGCCATGCCGACCGAAGTTGCATTGACCAAGACGGCATAGCCTCGCTGCGCATGCTCAGCAAAAGAGGCGATTGGGTAGCCGGCGCCTCCAACTTCTTGCGCCAGCGCCACCGCTTTTTCCTGCGTTCGGTTAAAAATCATCACATTAGCACCCCTTGAAGCAGCTTCAAACGCAATCGCGCGCGCAGCTCCACCTGCGCCTAAAATCCATACCGCTTTACCAGCCACTTGCTGCACGTCTTCAATAGCGTCTAGCGCCGCTTTGGCATCGGTATTGTAGCCGATCCACTGACCATTTTGATACGCCAGTGTATTCACAGCGCCGATCGCTTTTGCCTTTGGATCGAGCCGATTGAGAAGAGCCCCCACAGCTTTTTTCAGCGGCATGGTCACACTTAATCCGCAGATAGGCAGCGCTTGCATCAGCTGAAACCCTTGAGCGAGTTCTGCAAGCGGCAATTCTATTTTAACATAGACTGCTGCTGCGCCCAACTGGCGCAAGAGCGCATTGTGGCAAAGGTGACCGACACTTTTGTCCACAGGCTGCCCGATTAAACCATAAATCACAGCATCGCTTGTCAACTCTTTGACCCGGTATGTGTCGACCAGCTCAGTGAGCGTTAGTTGCCCAGCAGCTGTCTTTTTTCCCTCTGTTGCAGCTGCATAGATGAATCGACTCCCGACAACAGGTGCCAAAATACGCGTGATCGAGCCTAATTTTCCCATGCACATCCCCGCAATTGAAATCCCTTGAGCGCGCTTTTGAGCGACAAAGCGTAACATTCTCAACGCGTCGAGCGTCGAGCGCGCTGTTGTCGCTAGTTTGAAAATCGCTGCCGGAAACCGGCGCATAGCACAAAAAATAGCTTCGAGATCTGGCGGAGTTTTTTCAAAATGGTGGTAGGAGGCGATGATTTGAAGCGATGGGTAAGCGCGACAGATTTGGCGCACAAGCGATAGCGGGGTATTCCACGCTAAATCTAGATAGGTCGGACGCAATGCGAGCACTTCGAAAAGCTGCTCTTTTTTTGTGTGTGTATCGAGCGGCCCTAACGTAAAAATCGACGGTAGTTGCGCGGCTTGTTTTAGTTGAGCCAAGGTAGGTTTATCGACCCCTTCGAGCAAGTCTAATCGCCACTCAATCAGGTCAGCATCGGTGCTATGCCGCTGAATCGCCCTTTGGATTTGCTGCTTTGATCCGCGAACGGCAAGCACAAGTTCAGATTTTTGCTCGACGGCACTTTCTCTACTCTTTAGCATATTTTTTCACCGAAATAAAAAATAAGATTTATATTATTTTACTTACTATGAGACTATTCCAATCAACGATTTTTTTTGAGTTTTCTTGAATTTTTTGCTCATTTTGATGCTCTAGCCCGCATTTCTTACAAGGCTCTGGAAAAATTTGGAGCCTCTGTTTTCTGAGTATTCCAAGGAGCTCTTTTGGAAATGGTTACAACCATTCCCTGCAAGACCTCAATTAGAAATCTCGAAAAACATCTTGAGGCTTTAAATTCAGTTTGCTTTTGGGCGCTTTTGAATCGGCTCGGGTATAGTTGCTCAGATCAATTTTCTGTTTTTTACCTGCTTTGAGCTCTGAGCGATGATAACGCATAATTTTGAACGGAAAACATCATTGAGTGGGATCGTCTCATGAAGAAAACACTCCAGATCAAAGCGCACGAAAAAGCGCATAAGACAACTGTTTACTTTGGCAACGACTTAGTGACCGCGCCTTTCTTCTTTGAGCTGTGCCAAAAACTCGGCAGCAAGATCGTGATCATCAGCGATGCACGCGTCGGTGATCTTTACGGCAAATCTCTTTACCATCAACTCAAAGCTAAAGATTTTGACTGCTCTTTTTTAGTTTTTCCATCTGGTGAGCATCAAAAAAATAGAGCGAACAAAGAGACTCTCGAAAACCAGCTGTTAGCAGCTCATTGCGCCCGCGATACGGCTCTTATCGCATTAGGTGGCGGCGTTGTGACTGACCTCGTTGGATTTGTCGCCGCTACTTATCTACGCGGCATTCCCTATCTCTCACTTCCCACTTCTTTGATCGGCATGGTTGACGCGAGCATTGGCGGCAAAACGGGGATCAATACAGAGTGGGGGAAGAATACCCTAGGAGCTTTATACCCACCACGCGCTGTTGTAATCGACTATCACTTTCTAGCCACACTTTCAGAACAAGAGCGGCGGCAGGGAATCGCTGAAATTGTCAAATATGGACTGACTGCCCAAGCTTCTCTTTTTCACCTAATCGACCAAAATATCAACCGGTGGCTGCAATGGGACTTGTCTTTTATCGAAGAGCTGATCGATAAAAGCTGCTCTATCAAGAAAAAAGTGATCGAAGCGGACGTCGCAGAGTGGGGCAAACGGCGAATGCTTAACTTCGGCCACACTATTGCCCACGCCATTGAGCAGGTTGAAGCCTATCAAATTGGCCATGGAGAAGCCGTCGCAATTGGGATAATCACCGAAAGCTTGATCAGCTATCGAGCAGGCCGTCTCACAGAAAAAGAGCTTACTCAAATCGATCACCTGATTAGAGATCTCGGTTTTTCTCTGACTTTATCGCCGCGGGTGACTACAGCAGCGCTGTTGGCCGCGCTGCAAAGCGACAAAAAAAGAGCGACCGGGCAAGTCCGCTTTGTGCTGCTCGATGCCATTGGCAAGGTCGCTTATCACCGCGGCAACTACTGCACTCCGATTGACGACGATTTATTACACGAAACTTTAAGTTGGATGATCGCTACTTTTTCAAAAAAACAATTTGAGGAAAAAGCTCATGCGTTGTCGCATTGAACCGAGCGCCTTGAATGGCTCGATTTCTGTTCCGCCATCAAAATCTCAAACATTGCGCGCGCTTTTATTTGGCTTGATGGGAAGAGGAAAAACGCTTATTCACAACCCGTTGCGCTCTCCTGATACCCAAGCCATGATTAAAGCCATTCAACACCTAGGAGCAAAAGTCGCTCTACTTAAAAGAGCCAGTGAGAAATACACGCTAGAAGTTGAAGGCGTTGCAGGAAAACTGCAGATGGCCGAAGATGTGATTGACGCCGGCAATTCAGGACTTGTTTTGCGACTCATCGGCGCTCTTGCTGGACTGTTACCGAGCTACACAGTGATCACCGGTGATCACTCGATCCGCCATCGCCGCCCAGCAGCTCCGCTATTGGAAGGACTCACCCAATTAGGCGCTTTTGCTACCAGTGCCCGCCTCGATCACTATGCCCCGTTAATCATTCGAGGCCCGATCAAGAAAGGGACTGCGCGGATTGACGGTGCCGATTCTCAACCTGTCTCTGGGCTACTGATTGCCAGTACTTTTGCCGCTCATCAAACCGAAATCTACGTCGATCATCCAGGAGAAACTCCTTGGATCGACCTCACACTGCACTGGCTTGACACTCTTCACCTTCCCTATCAGCGCCGCGATTACCACCATTACTCTGTTTCTGGCTGCGGGCGTTACGATGGTTTTTGCTACACAGTTCCCGCCGACTTAAGCTCGTGCTCGTACCCACTTGCAGCCGCTTTGGTCACTAAATCGTCACTCACCTTAACATCGATCGACACCAATGATAACCAAGGCGACAAGGCCCTTTTTTCTATTTTGCAAGACATGGGTGCTAAGATCAAAACCGATCAAACAACGCAATCGCTAACCGTTGCTCATTCACCTGACCTCAAAGGAATGGCTATCGACGTCAATCCAATCATCGACGCTTTACCGCTACTCGCTGTGATCGGTTGCTATGCTCAAGGAAAAACAACCCTTTACAATGGCCATATCGCCCGCCACAAAGAGTCTGATCGGATCCGCTGCATCGTCAAAGAACTGAAAAAGATGAAAGCTGATATCATAGAAACAGCCGATGGAATGACCATTCGCCGCTCAGTACTACGCGGCGCGGCGTTAAAAAGCCACTCTGATCATCGCATTGCCATGGCACTTAGCATCGCAGCCCTTTTTGCCAAGGGCCCTTCAACTCTCGAAGGCATCGAATGCATGGCAAAAACATACCCTCATTTCATCAAACATTTTAGACAACTCGGAGCAAAGGTAACCTTACTATGAACATCGTTTTATTTGGCATCAAAGGCTGTGGCAAAACCACCTTCGGCAAAAAAGTTGCAGTCGAGCTAAAGTGCGCTTTTATTGATACTGATGAGCTCATTGAAAAAGAGTATCAGCTCATGCAAAAAAAAACATTGAGCTGTCGCGACATCTACCAAGAAGTTGGCCCAGTTAAGTTCCGGATGATTGAGTATGAAGTTGTCCAATCACTGCAAAATGTCCAACACTCTGTGATTGCAGCTGGCGGCGGGACCATGCTCTCGATTGAAAATGCCGAAGCGCTCAGCCAATACGGTACAATTGTCTATCTTATCGAAGACAAAGAAACGCTGAGAAAGCGGATTTTTTCCGAAACCGCTTTGCCCGCTTTTCTCGATCCCCAAGATCCCGAAGTTTCATTCGAGCGGATGTACGAAGAGCGCGACCACCTCTATCGACGTCTAGGCGCTATCGAACTAAATATCAATACTATGAGCGAAGAAGAGATCGTTGCCGAACTGGTTAAAATCGCCCAAACCGAACAAAAACAAGAAAATCAAGATGGGAAGTAACCGCTTTGGCTCTTTTTTTCAGGTAACAACCTGGGGCGAATCGCACGGAAAAGCGATCGGCGCCGTCATCGATGGCTGCCCAGCGGGACTTTCGATCTCAGAAGAAGAAATCAACGCAGAGCTCAAGCGCCGAGCCCCGGGGAAAGGACCCTTCACCTCCCCTCGCGCTGAACCCGACCGCGTTCAGATTTTTTCCGGGATTTTCAATGGTCAAACAACAGGAGCGCCGATCTCACTGATCATTTTTAACCGCGACGCCGACCCCAAAAAATACGAACCGATCAAACACCTCATGCGCCCCGGGCACGCCAACTTCACATACCTCAAAAAATATGGCATTTTCGACTATCGCGGCGGTGGGCGCGCATCAGCGCGCGAAACGGCTTGCCGCGTTGCAGCTGGCGCGGTGGCTAAAAAACTGCTCGCCCACTTTGCAATCGATCTCATCGCCTATATCGAGCAGATTGGCGACAAAAAGATCCGCAATTGCGATGAAATTGCTTTTGATGCGCTCCAAAAAAGCGCGCGGTGCAGCCCTATCTTTTGCCCCGATCCTATTGAAGAGAAAAAGATGTGCGCTGCCCTGGCGGCGATTAAACGAGAAGGCGACTCCTTTGGCGGCGTCATCGCGTGCCGATCGACCGCTTTGCCGATTGGCCTTGGCGACCCCGTTTACGAAAAACTCGAAGCTAATCTAGCTAAAGCGATGCTTAGCTTGCCGGCGACAAAGGGCATTGAAATCGGCGCTGGCTTTTGCGCTGCTCAGATGAAAGGTTCAGAACATAACGACCCTTTTACTCTCGACCCCAGCGGAAAAATCACACCGACTACCAACCAATCTGGTGGCACTTTAGGTGGCATTTCAACAGGGCTTCCACTTCTTTTTCGCGTCGCTTTCAAACCAACATCGAGCATCGCCAAAGTGCAACAGACTGTCGATACTGCAGGCAATCCCCGCCCCTTTAGTCTCCCTGCTGGATCACGCCACGACCCTTGCGTTGCCATTCGCGCCGTTCCAATCGTCGAAGCAATGACAGCGCTTGTGCTAGCTGATGCCCTTCTAGCCAACCGAATCGCCCAACTAAACAGCCATTAATGCTCTCCTTTTGGCTCTGACGCAAATCAGATCCACCAAAATTAAAAAAAATTGACAAAAAATTTACGAAAAATTAAAAATTTAAGCTTTATAAGCCGCCCCACGCAAAAAAGTCATCGATTGATAGTTCAGATAAATTTTATATTTTTTTACCAATCCAACGACTTAGACGACTTGCATAAGCAAAAAAGACCAAAAAACCGAAACAATCGTTGAGTGAGATAGGTTCATTGAAAGAGTCAACTACTCAACCCCCTAACCCGCATTTCTCACAAGGCTCTGGAAAAATTTGGAGCATCTGTTTTCCGAGATTCCAAGGAGCTCTTTTGGAAATGGTTACAACCATTCCCTGCAAGATCTCCTTGAAATCTCGAAAAAC